>CAVJNL010000055.1:0-12665 GCA_963650985.1 Clostridium sp. CAG:413 | reverse complement strand
CGAACTGGCCGGTCACCAGGCGGGGAGCCAGGCAGCCGAAGGAAGCGCCCACCTTATGGCAGCCGGTGGGGAACCACTTGCCGGACATAGCAATGATGCGGCATGGCACGCCGGAGAGGGCGCTGGGGATCTCCACATAGTTGGGCACAGCCTGGAACAGGCCGCCCTGCTCCTTGGCCTCGTTGTGCCAGGAGATACGGAACAGGTTCACGGGATCCACATCCCACAGACCGGTCTTGGAGAGCTTGGCCTTGATCTTCTCGGGGATCAGATCAGGATTCTGCATCTGCGCGATGGTGGGGATGATAATGTTGTTTTCCTTTGCCTTCTGGATGTTATGCTCCAAGCCGGCCTTGTTGATGGACAGATCGATTTTACCCATGTTTTGTTTTCCTCCTGTAAATTTACTTCTTGTTGGCGTCGATATAAGAATAAAGTGTATATTTGGAAATACCGAAGTATTTTGCCACTTTGTCGCCGGACTTGGTGACCAGGAACGCCCCGTTCTCATTTAAGAACTGGATGGCCCGGATCTTGTCGTCCTTGTTCATCAGTGCCACGGGCTTTCCCACCAATGCAACGGACTGGTCGATGAGCTCGTCCAGCACATTATTCACATTGATGATGCGCTCGGGCTCGGCCTGCACATGGTCGCCGGTCTCCAGCATGTCACCGATGGTCTGCTGGATCATCAGCAGACTGGACACATCGTAGTTGATGGCTAAGATCGCCACCACCATGCCCCGGCTGTTGCGGATATAGATGGAGGAAGACTTCAATATCTTCCCGTCGGGGGTCTTGGTCAGGTAGCTCAGATGGTCCTGCGGCTGGGCCGTGTGGTCGAGCATCTGCTCCAGGGCCACCTGGGACGCGCCGTCGCCGACCTTCCGCCCGGACACATGGCCGTTGACGATGTAGACGATGGAGTGGTCCATGCGGCTGCTGCAGACTTCGTGGATGACCACCTCGCAATGGCTTCCGAACTGGGCCGCGATGCCGTCAGCTATCCGTTTCAGTGTTTCCAGTCGTTTTGTCTCCATAGCCCCGCCTTTCCATGCGGCGCAGCCGGGCTGCCCCGCACCTTATGTTATAGCGCACCGTGCGCCTCTATAAATAATATCATAATTTTTGTAAAAATCAATCCCTTTCCAAAAAAATAATTTGGTTTCATAAATTTTTGTTTGACAACGGCGCAAGTTGTGATATGATAGGGCTGTGAGCGAAATCGACAGGGCTCGATGCGCCCACTTCAAACCGTTTAATATTTTTGAAAATATGGAGGTTCACTATGGATTTTGAAGCCATCAAAAATGCCGCGGAAGGCTATAAGCCTGCTATGGTCAAGTTCCTGCGCGACATGATCGCCATTCCCTCTGAGTCCTGCGAGGAAGAGGGCGTTGTCAAGCGCATCGCCGAGGAGATGAAGTCCCTGGGCTACGACAAGGTCGAGTTCGACAAGCTGGGCAATGTCATCGGCTGGATGGGCAGCGGTGATAAGATCATCGCCATCGACTCCCACATCGACACCGTGGGCATCGGCAACATCGACAACTGGGAAGCTGACCCCTACAAGGGCTATGAGACCGACGACCTGATCTATGGCCGCGGCGGCAGCGACCAGGAGGGCGGCATGGCTTCCGCCACCTATGGCGTCAAGATCATGAAGGACCTGAACCTGATCCCCGAGGGCTACAAGCTGATGGTGGTCGGCTCCGTGCAGGAGGAAGACTGCGACGGTATGTGCTGGCAGTCCATCGTGAACGAGTATTTTGGCGGTCCCGAGGATGCCCGCAGCAAGATCGAGTTCGTCATTTCCACCGAGCCCACTGACGGCGGTATCTATCGCGGCCACCGCGGCCGTATGGAGATCCGCGTGGACATGCACGGCGTGTCCTGCCACGGCTCCGCTCCCGAGCGCGGCGACAACGCCATCCACAAGATGGCCGAGGTCATCCTGAACGTCCGCGACCTGAACGAGAACCCCGCCGACGGCTCTACCGAGATCAACGGTCTGGTGAAGATGCTTGACCCCAAGTTCAATCCCGAGCACTACGAGGACGCCCGCTTCCTCGGCCGCGGCACCTGCACCACCAGCCAGATCTTCTACACCTCTCCCTCCCGCTGCGCCGTGGCCGATAGCTGCGCTATCTCCATCGACCGCCGCATGACCGCAGGCGAGACCTATCAGTCCTGCCTGAAGGAGATCGAGGATCTGCCCGCCTGCAAGAAGTATGCCAAGGATGTGAAGGTCTCCATGTATATGTACGACCGTCCCGCCTGGACCGGCCACGTCTATGAGACCGAGTGCTTCTTCCCCACCTGGATCAACAAGGAGTCCGCTCCCCATGTCCAGGCCCTCATCGACGCCCACCACGCCCTGTGGGGCACCGAGCGCCTGATGCCCTGCGAGCTGGCCGCTTCCAAGCGCCGTGGCCGTCCCCTGACCGACAAGTGGACCTTCTCCACCAACGGCGTGTCCATCCAGGGCCGCTACGGCATCCCCTGCGTGGGCTTCGGCCCCGGTGCCGAGTCCCAGGCTCACGCTCCCAACGAGGTGACCTTCAAGCAGGACCTGGTGACCTGCGCCGCTCTGTACGCCGCTGTTCCCGGCCTCTATAAGCCCGAGAACAAGGATGGCTCCGCCACCTCCTTCCGCCAGGAGCTCACCGGCAACGACATCAAATAATTTCATCTGATCCGATCCTTCCCGGTGAGGGCGGTCCGCCGCCTTCACCGCAAAGGGCGTTTAGAACCCGTTTAACATTTGATAAATAAGGAGATAATCAACATGAGCAAGACCGTTGAACTGGCCCGCCATCTGGAGACCCTGCATATCAACAACATGTATAAGAACGATTTCTATTGGACTTGGGACAAGACCGATGACGAGATCGACGCTATCTTCACCGTGGCCGACGCTCTGCGCGACCTGCGTGAGCGCAACAAGAGCACCCGCATCTTCGATTCCGGCCTGGGCATTTCCCTGTTCCGCGACAATTCCACCCGTACCCGTTTCTCCTTCGCCTCCGCCTGCAACCTGCTGGGCCTGGAGGAGCAGGTGCTGGACGAGAAGAAGTCCCAGATCGCCCACGGCGAGACCGTCCGCGAGACCGCGAACATGGTCTCCTTCATGGCCGATGTCATCGGTATCCGCGATGATATGTATATCGGTCAGGGCCACACCTATCAGAAGACCTTCATGGACGCTCTGGAGGACGGCTATCGTCAGGGCATCCTGGAGCAGCGCCCCACGCTGGTGAACCTGCAGTGCGATGTGGACCACCCCACCCAGTGCATGGCCGACATGCTGCATGTCATCCACTACTTCGGCGGCGTGGAGAACCTGAAGGGTAAGAAGGTCGCTATGACCTGGGCTTACTCTCCCTCCTACGGCAAGCCCCTGTCCGTGCCCCAGGGCGTTATCGGCCTGTTCACCCGCTTCGGCATGGATGTGACCCTGGCTCACCCCGATGGCTACGATGTCATGCCCGAGGTGGAGGAAGTCGCCCGCAAGAACTGCGAGAAGTACGGCTCCAAGTTCCACAAGACCAACAGCATGGCCGAGGCCTTCAAGGATGCCGACATCGTGTATCCCAAGTCCTGGGCTCCCTTCGCCGCCATGGAAGAGCGCACCAAGCTCTATTCCGCCGGCGACCAGGCTGGCATCGACGCCCTGGAGAAGAAGCTCCTGGCTCAGAACGCCGAGCACAAGGATTGGGCCTGCACCGAGGAAATGATGAAGCTCACCAAGGACGGCAAGGCTCTGTACATGCACTGCCTGCCCGCCGACATCACCGGCCTGAGCTGCAAGGAAGGCGAAGTGGACAACTCCGTGTTCGACCGCTATATCGTGCCCCTGTACAAGGAGGCTTCCTACAAGCCCTATATCATTGCCGCTATGATCTTCATGTCCCAGGTGAAGGACCCCGTCAAGACCCTGATGGAGCTGGACGCTGCCGACAATCATCGTAAGCTGCACTAAGTTGACCTGAAACCATCCGATAGCGGGAGTGCTGCCAAACGCTCCCGCTATCGCCCTTGAAAAGGCAAATCGTCCGGGCGGCCCAATCTGCCCGCAGCCCGTAGGGGCGGACGACTCTGTCCGCCCGTTAAACCGTAAAACCTATTGGGCCGGACACCCCTGTCCGCCCAAAACCCGTAGGGGCCGATGACCCTGTTGCGGTACCCAAAATTTCTGCGCTGCCTTACGGCGGACGCTGGAAATTTTGACCGCGGCCACTCGCTCACTTCGCTTCCTCTGCCACCGGCAGCGCGAAGTTCGCTCCCCACATCGGCCCGCCTATAAGACCCTAAAACCCACCGGGGCGGCCCATCCTGACCGCCCGCAAGAAAGAGGTATATTGAATATGAGCAAGCGTATCGTTATCGCCCTGGGCGGCAATGCCCTGGGCAACACCGCCACCGAGCAGCTGGCTCTGGTGAGCAACACCGCCAAGGCCATCGTGGACCTCATCGCCGAGGGCAACGAGGTCGTTATCGCCCACGGCAACGGCCCCCAGGTGGGCATGATCAACCTGGGCCTGTCCACCGCCGCCGAGGCCGGTGCCATCAAGGCCGACATGCCCTTCCCCGAGTGCGGCGCCATGTCCGAGGGCTATATCGGCTATCATCTGCAGCAGGCCATCGGCAACGAGCTGGCCTCCCGGGGCATGACCAAGCCCGTGGCCACCATCGTCACCCAGACCGTGGTCTCCGAGGACGACCCGGCTTTCCAGAACCCCACCAAGCCCGTGGGCGCCTTCTACGATAAGGAGACCGCCGACCGCATCGCCGCCGAGAAGGGCTACACCATGGTGGAGGACGCAGGCCGCGGCTACCGCCAGGTGGTCCCCTCCCCTAAGCCCTTTGACATCGTGGAGGCCGAGTCCATCAAGGCCCTCTTTAACGCCGGTCATGTGGTCATCGCCGTAGGCGGCGGCGGCATCCCTGTGGTGCGCAAGGACGGCAAGGTCTACGGCACCCCAGCCGTTATCGACAAGGACTTCGGCAGCGAGCTGCTGGCCGAGCTGCTGGACGCCGATGTGCTGGTGATTCTCACCGCCGTGGAGAAGGTCGCCATCAACTTCAATAAGCCCGATCAGAAGGGCCTCGACGATCTGACCCCCGCCCAGGCCAAGGTCTACATGGACGAGAACCAGTTCGCCAAGGGCTCCATGCTGCCCAAGGTCCAGGCCGCCGTGAAGTTCGCCGAGTCCAAGCCCGGCCGCACCGCTCTTATTACTCTGCTTGAGAAAGCCAAGGACGGTATCGCCGGCAAGACGGGCACCCGCATCCACCAGTAATTTTCTTCGAGTACCAGCCTGATAGAGAAGTGATTTTTGCATAAGGCGATAAAACCGTCCTTAACATAAAATCATGGCTCGCTTTTGTCAAAAAGCGCCATGGCAGCATGGCTGCCATGGTATCGCCGGCAAGACGGGCACCCGCATCCACCAGTAATTTTACAAATTCACCCCAGGCGCGGGAGAGTTCTTCTCCCGCGCCCCTTTTGTCAAGCCCCATCCTTAACAATTTTTCCAAACTATTTTATAGCACTTTTCACAAATTTTATCATTTGTCACAAGAAATTGCACCATTCGAAAAAATTATTTTGTCAAAATTGAAATTTCTAGTTGAATTTTTCTGTCTCATGCGCTATAATAGCGTTGTTCAATGTGAATGCCGGGCTTGCGCCCGTTATTCAGACAGCCGAAAAATTTACTCTTCTTTCATTCGGCTGCCACATATTTAAAGGAGGAAAACCTGAATGAAAAAGTTCCTTGCACTGCTTCTCGCCCTGGTCATGGCTCTGAGCCTGTTCGCCTGCGGCAAGAAGGACGAAACCACCAAGATTAAGGTCGGTTTCATCACCCTGCACGACGAAAACTCCACCTATGACCTCAACTTCATCAATGGCGCCAAAGAGGCCATCAAGAACCTGGGTCTGACTGATGCTGACTACATCATGAAGAACAATGTTCCCGAAGGCCAGGAGTGCTTGGTTGCTGCTGAGGACCTGGTCGACCAGGGCTGCAACATCATCTTCGCCGACAGCTTTGGTCATGAGCCTTACATGATCGAGGCCGCTCAGAAGTATCCCAATGTTCAGTTCTGCCACTCCACCGGCACCCGCGCCCACACCGAGGGCCTGGCTAACTATCACAATGCCTTCGCTTCCATCTACGAGGGCCGTTACCTGGCCGGTATCGCCGCTGGTATGAAGCTCAACGAGATGATCGCTGACGGCACCGAGATCAACGGGGTGAAGGTCACTGCTGACAATGCTAAGATCGGCTATGTCGGCGCTTTCACCTACGCTGAGGTTATCTCCGGCTACACCTCCTTCTTCCTGGGCGCCCGCTCCGTCTGCCCCACCGTCACCATGGATGTGACCTTCACAGGCAGCTGGTACGATGAGACCCTGGAGAAGGAAGGCGCTCAGAAGCTGATCGCCGGCGGCTGCAACCTGATCAGCCAGCACGCTGACTCCCTGGGTGCTCCTACCGCTTGCGAGAACGCTGGTGTCCCCAACGTTTCCTACAACGGTTCCACTCAGAAGGACTGCCCCAACACCTTCATCGTTTCCTCCCGCATCAACTGGGCTCCCTACTATGAGTATGCCATCAAGGCTGTCATGGACGGCAAGACCATCGACACCGACTGGACCGGCACTCTGGCCACCAACTCCGTGGTTCTGACCGAGCTGAACGACGCCGTTGCCGCCAAGGGCACTGCTGAGGCTATCGAGGCCGCCAAGGCTCAGCTGGAGAAGGGCGAGATCCATGTGTTCGATTGCTCCAAGTTCACCATCACCGGCGATAAGGTCAAGGATACCATGAAGCTGGATGCTGATAATCACCTGATCTCCTACATGGCCGATGTGGATACCGACGCTGCTTACACCGCCGATACCGAGGCTGTTAAGGACGGTTACTTCGCTGAGTCCAGCGATCGTTCCGCTCCCTACTTCGACATCGAGATCGACGGCATCACCCGTCTGGATGTTAACTTCGGCTAATACATACACCGAATCAAAAGATGGACTGCTTCGGCAGTCCATCTTTTTTGCTGCCCTTTCCTTATATTGTCATTGCGAAGCCAGTCCGCAGACTGGCTGTGGCAATCCGTTCTCCAAAGGCTCCCCTGCATAAGAGGTCGCTGCCCCTCCTTACCCTCCCAAATCCCGCCCCCCAGGGGTAATTTTTTTATCTCTCCCATAGCATTTCACCGCACCATTTTTACTCCATCGGCAAATCGCACAAAGGCGGTTCCTCATTCTTGTGTAACCTTACATTCTTTGTATACACCTAACAATTTTTTTGCAATTTGCGATTTACAATCCTCGACATCTATGGTAAAATAAAGCGTATTGAATCTACCCCCGGCGTTTTACGAGGTGTTGCAGCCAACTGCGCCGAAAGAAAGGATGACAGCCTTGGAAAAAAAATGCGCAATTAGAATGGAGAACATCACCAAGCGCTTCGGCAGCAAGGTCATCGCAAACAAAGATGTGAACCTTGACCTGTACGAGGGCGAGATCCTGTCTCTGCTGGGTGAAAACGGCAGCGGCAAGACCACGCTGATGAACATGCTCTCCGGCATCTACTTCCCCGATGAGGGACAGATCTATGTCCACGACAAGCCCGTCACCATCGCCTCTCCTAAGGATGCTTTCGACCTTGGCATCGGTATGATCCACCAGCACTTCAAGCTGGTCGACATCTTCACCGCCACGGAAAACATCATCCTGGGCCTGGAGGGCAAGCTGGACCTGAACAATGCCCGCCAGAAGGTCCAGGACATCTGCGAGAAGTACGGCTTCGAGATCGACCCCGACATGAAGATCTACGATATGTCTGTTTCCCAGAAGCAGACCGTGGAGATCGTCAAGGTCCTCTTCCGCGGCGCCGACATCCTCATTCTGGATGAGCCCACAGCCGTGCTGACCCCCCAGGAGACCGACAAGCTCTTCGCCGTCATGCGCAACATGAAAAACGATGGCAAGTCCCTTATCATCATCACCCACAAGCTCCACGAGGTGCTGGATGTGTCCGACCGCGTGGCCGTGCTGCGCAAGGGCGAGTACATCGGTGATGTGATGACCAAGGATGCCAACCAGCAGTCCCTGACGGACATGATGGTGGGCCACAGCGTCACCCTGAATATCAACCGTCCCGACCCGGTGAATGTCGCTCCCCGCCTGGAGGTCAAGGGTCTCACCGTGTTCGACGAGCTGGGCGTCAAGCGCCTGGACAATGTTTCCTTCACCATGAACGCCGGCGAAGTCCTGGGCATCGCGGGTATCGCCGGTTCCGGCCAGCGCGAGCTGCTGGAGTCCATCGCGGGCCTGTATCCCATCAAGTCCGGCTCCGTCATTTACCATGACCCCGATACCGGCGCCGAGAAGGAGCTGGTGGGCCTGGATCCCATGGACATCCGCAAGAACGGCATCGCCATGAGCTTCGTCCCCGAGGACCGTCTGGGCATGGGCCTGGTGGGCTCCATGGGCATGACCGGCAACATGATGCTGCGCTCCTGGCGCAAGGGTAAGGGCGCCTTCCTGAACCGCAAGGACCCCGAGGCCCTGGCCCAGCGTATATGGCAGGAGCTAGAGGTGGTCACCCCCAGCACCAGCTTCCCCGTTCGCCGTATGTCCGGCGGTAATGTGCAGAAGGTCCTGGTGGGCCGCGAGATCGCCCAGCAGCCCTCCGTGCTGATGACCGCCTACGCCGTTCGCGGCCTGGACATCAATACATCCTATACCATTTACAATCTGCTCACCGAGCAGAAGATGAAGGGAGTCGCCGTTGTGTATGTAGGCGAGGACCTGGATGTTCTGCTGGAGCTGTGCGACCGGATCGTGGTCCTTTGCGGCGGCCAGGTCTCCGGCGTTGTGGACGCCCGCAAGACCGACAAGCGCGAAGTGGGCGCTCTCATGACCCGTGTGGAAGGAGGCAAGGCTGATGAATAAGAAACAATCTCTTTTCCAGATCTCCAAGCGCGATACACTACCCATGTCCAAGGCGCTGCTAATCCGCGGCGGGATCCTGCTGCTGTCCCTGGTTTTCTGCGGCCTGATTACCACCATCCTCACCGGTAAGAATCCTTTCAGCGTGTACGGCACCATCCTCTCCGGCGCGTTCGGCACTTCCCGCCGTATTTGGGTCACCATGCGTAATGTGGCGGTCCTGCTGGGTATCTCCCTGGCCGTGACCCCCGCCTTCAAGATGCGCTTTTGGAACATCGGCGCTGAGGGCCAGACCCTGGTCGGCTGCCTGGCCACCACCGCCTGCATGATCCTGCTGGAGGGCAAGGTCCCCACCGTCGTAATGATCCTCATTTCTCTCATTGCCTCCCTGCTGGCCGGTGCCCTGTGGGGCTTCCTGCCCGCCTTCTTCAAGGCCAAGTGGAACACCAATGAGACCCTGTTCACCCTGATGATGAACTACATCGCCATGCAGCTTGCCTCCTACTTCATCATCATTTGGGAGGTGCCCAAGGGCGCCGGTAAGATCGGTATCGTCAACCAGGCCTCCCGTGACGGCTGGCTCCCCGAGCTGGGCAATGAGTATCTGCTGCCCATCCTCATCGTGGCCCTGATGACCGGTCTTATGTACATCTACCTGAAGTACAGCAAGCACGGCTACGAGATCGCCGTGGTCGGCGAGAGCCAGCGCACCGCCAGCTATGCCGGCATCAAGGTGGACCGTGTCATCATCCGCACCATGATCCTCTCCGGCGCTCTGTGCGCTATGATGGGCTTCCTCATGACCTCCGGCATCGACCACACCCTCACCACCACCATCGTGGACAGCCGTGGTTTCACCGCCGTCATGGTCTCCTGGATGTCCAAGTTCAATCCCTTTATCATGATCGCTGCCTCTCTGCTGCTGGTGACCATGGACCGCGGCGCCAGCGAGGTGTCCAGCGTCCTGGGCCTGAACCAGTCCTTCGCGGATATTCTGACCGGTATCATCCTCTTCTTCATCATTGCTACCGAGTTCTTTATCACCTACAAGGTCACCCTGCGCAAGAGCAGCAAGAAGGAGGCGTAACGGATGAATTTTAGCTTTATTTCTTTCTTCCCCCGTGCGGTCATGCAGGGTATTCCCCTGCTGTTCGGCAGCACCGGCGAAATTCTCACTGAAAAGTCCGGCAACCTGAATCTGGGTATTCCCGGCATCATGTATGTGGGCGGCATCAGCGGCGTCATCGGCGCGTTCTTCTATGAGCAGTCCGCCGGCGGTGCGCTGAACCCCTTCCTGGCTGTTCTCATTCCCGTCCTCAGCTCCCTGCTGGGCTCCCTGCTGATGGGTCTGATCTACTGCTTCCTCACCGTCACCCTCCGGGCCAACCAGAATGTTACCGGTCTGGCCATGACCACCTTCGGCGTGGGCGTCGGCAACTTCTTCGGCGGCTCCCTCATTAAGCTCACGCGCAGCGAGGTCCCCTCCATTGCCCTGACCAGCACCAGTAACTGCTTCAAGACCACGCTTCCCGGCGCCACCACCACCGGCTGGTTCGGCGAGCTGTTCCTGTCCTACGGCTTCCTGGCGTATGTGGCCATCATCGTGGCCCTGGGCGCTTCCTACTTCCTGAACCACACCCGTCCCGGCCTGCACCTGCGCGCCGTGGGCGAGAGCGCTTCCACAGCCGACGCTGCGGGTATCAATGTCACCAAGTATAAGTACCTAGCCACCTGCATCGGCTCCATGATCGCAGGTCTGGGCGGTCTGTACTATGTTATGGACTACGCCAACGGCGTGTGGTCCAACAACGCCTTCGGTGACCGCGGCTGGCTGGCTATCGCCCTGGTCATCTTTACCATCTGGCGTCCCAATGTCAGCATCCTGGCCTCCATCCTCTTCGGCGGCCTGTACATCCTGAACATCTATCTGCCCACCCCCGGCGGCCAGATGGCTATCAAGGAGCTGTACAAGATGCTGCCCTACGCCATCACTCTGGTGGTGCTGATCGTTGTGTCCCTGCGTAAGAAGCGCGAGGACCAGCCCCCTGCGTCCCTCGGTCTCTCCTACTTCCGCGAGGAACGCTGACACCGTATAAAAAGAGTAGGCCCGTTTTGGGCCTGCTCTTTTTTCTTATGAATTAAAGGAGGATAAACTATGTCTACGCTGCTGATCAAAAACATTTCCCAGCTCGTCACCTGCGACGACAGTGACCGGGTCCTGACCCAAGTGGACATCCTGTGCAAGGACGGCTTCATTGAGAAGATCGGCGTCAATTTGGACGCCACCGCCGACCGCACCATCAACGGCTCCCACATGCTCTGCTACCCCGGCCTGGTGAACACCCACCACCACCTCTACCAGGTCTTTTCCCGGAACCTGGCTAAGGTCCAAAACATGGAGCTGTTCGACTGGCTCAAGACCCTCTATGAAATTTGGAAAAATCTGGACAGCGAAGTCATCCGCCTCTCCTCCCTCACGGGCATGGGCGAGCTGATGAAGCACGGCTGCACCACCTGCTTTGACCATCACTATGTCTTCCCCGCCCACGCCGGCGACCTGCTGGGCACCCAATTTGCCGCCGCCGACGAGCTAGGCATCCGCATGTATTGCAGCCGGGGCAGCATGGACCTGAGCGTGAAGGACGGCGGTCTGCCCCCCGACAGCGTGGTCCAGACCGTGGACGAGATCATGAAGGACTCCGCCCGGGTCATCGAGCAGTACCACGACACCTCCTACGGCGCCATGCACCGGGTGGCCCTGGCCCCCTGCTCTCCCTTCTCCGTCTCCGCCGACCTGCTGCGCGAGAGCGCCATCCTGGCCCGCCAGTACGGCGTGCGCCTGCACACCCACCTGTGCGAGACTAAGGACGAGGAGAATTTCATGCTCCAGCGTGAGGGCGTCCGCCCCCTGGAGTATATGGAGCGCCTGGGCTGGATCGGCGACGATGTGTGGTATGCCCACGGCATCCACTTCAACGACGAGGAGCTGCGCGTCTTGGCCAAGACCGGCACCGGCGTGGCCCACTGCCCCATCAGCAACATGAAGCTCTCCTCCGGCATCGCCCGCATCCCCGAGATGCTGAAGCTGGGCGTACCCGTGGGCCTGGCCGTAGACGGCAGCGCCTCCAACGACGGCTCCAGTCTCATGGAGGAGCTGCGGGTAGCCTTCCTGCTGCACCGCCTGAACTCCAGCCGCGAGGCCCCCACCGGCTACGACTTCCTGAAGATGGCCACCCGTGGCAGCGCCCGCCTGCTGGGCCGCGACGACATTGGCCAAATCGCCGAGGGCAAGTGCGCCGACCTATTCATGATCGACAGCCGCCGCCTGGAGCTGGTGGGCTCCTGCTACGACCCCAAGTCCGTCCTGGGCACCGTGGGCGTTCGGGGCCCCGTGGACTACACCGTGGTAAACGGCAAAGTCACCGTGGAGCACGGCCAGCTCACCACCATCGACGAGGAAAAGGTCGCCTTCGAGGCCAACCAGAAGTGCGATGCCTACCTGGCTATGTAACCTAAATATGTAACCTAAAAACGGCGCAAAAAATTGGAGAGGAAACCCTCTCCGATTGAGCCTGTCGAAAAACCCTCCGGGTTTTTCCGCCAAAAGGCTTGCAGTCTGCTGCGCGCATAATTTGTCCGTCTATGACGGACAAATTCCACACTTGCAGCCTGAGAAGTATTTTCTCTCACGCACATG
>CAVJNL010000054.1:0-12856 GCA_963650985.1 Clostridium sp. CAG:413 | reverse complement strand
TCTCGCGACATGTGCGTGAGAGAAAATACTTCTCAGGCTGCAAGTGTGGAATTTTGAGCCGTCGGCTCAAAATTATGCGCGCAGCAGACTGCAATCCTTTTGCCGGAAAAAACCGGAGGGTTTTTCGACAGTCTCATTTACTTCTTCAGCGCCTTCACGCCCTTGCGCAGGGCGGCCACATTTTCCTCCGTGGTGGCCCAGCTGGAAGCAAAGCGGATGGCGGAGTGGGTCTCGTCCACCCGCTCCCAATACTCATACCCAAACTCTTTCCCCAAAATCGCCAGCTCCGCGTCGCTCATAATGGGATACTGCTGGTTGGTGGGGGAGTCAAAGAGGAACTTATACCCATTATCCTCAAAAATGGCGTGGATCTTCTTGGCCATCTTGTTGGCATGACGGGAAATTTTGAAATACAGGTCGTCGGTGAACAGGGTGTCGAATTGCAGCCCCAGCAGCCGACCCTTAGCCAGCATGCCGCCCCGCTGCTTCATCATGAAGCGGAAGTCCCTTTTTAGCGCCGGGTTCATCACCACCACGGCCTCGCCGAACAGAGCGCCCACCTTGTTGCCGCCGATGTAGAACACATCGCACAGCCGCGCCACCTCCGGCAGCGTCAGGTCGCAGTCGTCGCAGGTGAGGCCGTACCCCAGCCGCGCCCCATCGATAAACAGCGGCAGCCCGCACTTTTTGCATACCGCATACAGCGCCGTCAGCTCCGCCTTGGAGTACAGCGTGCCGCCCTCGGTGGGCAGGGAGATATACACCATTCCGGGCATGACGATGTGCTCGTAGTCGGGGTTAAAGTGGTGCCAGTTGTAGTAGTCCTCCACCTGCTTCGCGGTGATTTTCCCGTCATTTGTGGGCAGAGCCAGCACCTTGTGACCCGAGGACTCAATAGCCCCCGTCTCGTGGCAGTTGATGTGCCCGCTGACGGCGGTGAGCACGCCCTGATAGGGCCGCAGAATGGAGGCGATCACCGTGGTGTTGGTCAGCGTCCCGCCCACCAGGAAATGCACATCGGCCTCCGGGGCCTGGCATGCGGCCTTGATCTTCTCCCGTGCGGCGGCGCAGTATTCGTCCTCGCCGTAGCCCACGGTCTGCTCCATATTGGTCTGCATCAGGCGCTCCATAATGGCCGGATGCGCGCCCTCCAGGTAGTCGCTGTTGAAATAGATCATGTGTGATCGCTCCTTTCGATTCCTGGATGTATTTTACAGCAAAATCCGCGTCCTGTAAATATCTCATATTGCCAAATGCGCAAAAATCATGTATACTATTCTCCGGTAACCCCCGAAAGGAGACCGCGCCATGAAGAAAAAAACAGCCAAAAATGTGCTTTACTATATTATCCTGGCCGTGCTGGTGGGCGTTTTCTGCTTCTCCGCCTATAAAGTTTACAGCTATTACGCGGAAAAGAAGGCCAGCACCGACCTCAATGAGACCGTGGCCCGGGAGTATACCATCCGCAAGACCGGCCAGGCCGAGGAGGAGCCGGAGTATTTTCAGGTGGATTTCGACCAGCTCCGCCAGCGGAATGCCGACGCAGTGGCCTGGCTCTACCTGAAGGGCACCCCCATCAACTACCCCGTCCTCCGGCACGATGACAACAGCTATTACCTGGACCACCAGATCGACGGCTCCGTAAACTCCAACGGCAGCATTTTCATGGACTACCGCAACGCCCCGGACTTCACCGACCGCAACACCCTCATTTACGGCCACCACATGCGCACGGGCAATATGTTCGGCAAGCTGGTGAATTTCAAGAGCGACAGCTACTATCAGCAAAACGACCACATGTACCTCATGACCCCCCAGGGTACCTACCGCCTGGACCTGCTGTGCGGCGCGGTGGTGGAGCCCACCGACCCCATCTACTCCGTGAACCCCACAGCCGAGGCCCTCAGCGCCTGCATGAGCAAGTCCACCTTCCAGACCAAGCTGGAAATGCCCTCGGAAGACGCCCGCCTGGTGACCCTCTCCACCTGCAGCTATGAGTTTGAGGACGCCCGCTACATCGTCATCGGCGTCCTGACCCCTGTGCCCGACGCGGAGACTTAATACAGCGCAAAAAAATAATCCACACCGCCCGATAAAAAGCGGTGTGGATTTTTTGCAGCTTTCGAGGGCTTGATTAGACCATGATCCCCGTGCGGTCCTTGCTTTGGGCAATGAGCCGGTTCAGCCCATTGGCGGGCCGGTGCAGCGCCATGCCCAGCACCATGAATATCACGAAGAAGATCATCAATATCCCCAGGTCCTTCCAGTAGTCGGTGCCGTAGCTCCCGGCCACGCACTCGCGCATGGCGTCCATGGCGTAGCGGAAGGGCATGTAAGGGTTCAGCTTTTGAAAAATTTCGGGCAAAACCTCCACCGGGTAGGTGCCGCCAGCGCCCGCCACCTGCACCACCAGCAGTATCACATCCAGGGCCATGCCGATGTTGTCCAGGGCAAAGACCATGGCGTAGTTGATGAGGGAGAAGACCAGCCCGTTCACGCAGGCCGCCAGCAGGAATTTCCACGGGTACAGGCACTGGATCTGCACATACAGCAGGTCGCCCGCAGCCACGATCACCGCCTGGGCCAGGCCCACCAGCAGGAAGATGCCGTAGCGCCCGAAGAAATGGGCCGCCAGGGAGGGCCGCTCCAGCTCAGGGCGGGGCTTGTAGCCCACTTTCAGAAAGGTGGCGCACAGCAGCGTCCCCACCCACTGGGCCAGCACCGTGTAAAACGGGGCCATGGCCGAGCCATAGGTAGCGATGGGATAGGCGTCCACCGTCTCCATAGCCACGGGAGAGGCCAGGTATTCCGCTAGACTCTTGCCGTTGCCGCCCAGCAGATCGGTGAGTTCTTGGGCCTCTTTGTCCCCGGAGAGCCGCTCCAGCAGCTTATCCATGGTGTTTAGGGCGCTGCCCACGGAGGAGAGCCCCGACCGCGCCTGCAAAAGCCCTGTGTTCAAAGACGATAACTGGTCCTTAAATCCGCTGATGGCCTGCCGGATGGACACGCTCACCGTGTCGGTCCCGGCCAAAAGCTGGGCGGCATTGTCCAAGGTCTGCTGCAAGCCCTGGAGCTTCTGCTGCACCTGCTGGGTGGTCTCCTGGTTCACCAGGTCCGCCAGCTTCCACACGGCCTCCTGGGCCTGGGCCGTCACCTGGGAGGCCGTTTGCAGCAGGGCGGCGGCCTCGTCCAGCTTGGCGTCCGCCACGCTCTGCACGGCTTCCAAAGCACTGCGCACAGCGTCCAACTGTCCTGCCAGGGCCTCCAGCGCCTCTGAGGCCTGGGTGGCCCCCAGGGCCTGGAGCTGCTGGGCCATGGTGCGGCATTGCTGCGAAAGCGCCGCCACGGACTGAATCTGACCCGTCAGCTCCTCCTGGGTGTAGGCATGAAAAGCGTCCAAGGATTCGCTGGCCTGATTCAAATGCGTCTGCACATCCGCCAAAACCGTGGAAACCGCTTCCAAAGCGTCCCGGGTGGCGGCGTTGGTTTTGTCAATGAGACTTCCCGTGCCGCTGAGAACGGTGTTGGCATCGTCCAGCAGCGCCCCGGCGGAGGCAGCCGCGTCGGCGGCATCGCCGGTAAATTGATAGGCGCAGGTGAGAATGGTCTGGGCCGTGTTGTTCAGCCCCGACAGCGCATCCAGCGCCGTGACCGCCGTGCCAAGCTGCTCCCGGATGGACTGGGTAGCCGATTGCAGCTTCGCCACCAGCGTCGGCCCGTCCACGCCCATAGAGCTGAGGAAGTTGGCGAAATCTGCCAGGTAGCCGGTGATGGTCTCTATGAAGGTGGTGTTCACCTGCTGCTGCACGGCGGTCTTGGCCTTGCCGGTTATCTTGGGCGCAATGGCGTTTTTCTTGTCGTTTTCATAGTAGCGCAGCTTGGGGCTCTGCCCGTCCCCGGCCAGGGAGTCGAACACATCCTGGGTGAAGTCCTCGGACACGATCAAAACCGCGTAGCAGTCGCTCTTTTTCAGCAGCTCCATGGCCTCGTCCTCGCTCTCGGGGAACACCCAGCCGATGGTGTCGTTGGCCTCCAGGGCCTCCAAAACCTTGTCGCCGATGTTCATTTCCAGGCCCAGGAGACTGCCGCCCTTGTCGTTGGACACCACTGCCACGGGGATGCGGGAGGTGGCGTCGGGGCCGTAGGGGTCCCAGTTGGAGAAAATGTTGAACCAGGCGTACAGGCACGGCACCACGCACAGCCCCAGCAGGACCACAATGGACACGATGCTGGCCGTGACCCGCCGCAGGTCGCCCCGGAAAATAGCGCGAATGGTTCTCATTTCGTCCCCTCCTTTCCCTCCGCAGCAAAGGCACGGATGTAAAGGTCCAGGTGCTGAGCGTTTGCCCGAATGGCCTCCATCCACTCCGGGTGCGCCGCGTGGGCGTAGCTGCACAGGGCAAAGTAGCTTTGGCAGCCGCTGCGGGGAATGTAGTCCTCCACCTCCGCCAGCAGGGCCGCGCCGCTCTTCACCACCGGGGCCGCCGCAGCGGGCTTCACCTCCGCCGGGGCCTGCACAGGAGCCGCCTCCGCCCTGGTCACAGGCTTTTCCGCGGGTACATGGGGCAGGGGGGCGGCCTTGTGCGCCTCCTCCGCAGCCCCGCTAAACTTGTCAAAGTCCACCCGCTCAATGTGGCTTCCGAACTTCGCATCCAGCTTTTCGTAGGCCTCCAGCAGCCGCCGGGGCGGCTCCAGGGATAGCAGGTCGTCAAACTGCTTTTCCGTCTCCACGGCGTCCCGCAGCTTTTTCTGAATGGAGTCGTCTATGTACGCGATCCAAATGAGATATCCCGCCAGCACGAACATGCAGAATATCCATATCAGCAGAAACGCCACCCGATTGCTGTCCGTGAGCCGCCGTGCCAGCAGCAGCACCACCGGCAGGGCCAGCATGCACCACAGCCCCCCACGAATGCGCTTTTTGTTGCCGCTGTGCAGCTCCTGCACGAAGGACAGCAACTGGTCATACAGCTTTTTGTATTCTCTGTTTTCGCTCATGCTGTCCTCCTTTCACATCAGTTCCGTTTCTTCCAGCTTTTCGCTTACGAAGTGGTTGGTGCCGATAAAGGGCTTGCGCACCAGCAAGCCGATGCAGAATGCCAGCGCTGCAAAGACCAGCAGCTCCAGCAGGTACACCACATAGTCCATCTCGTAGGTCCCGCATATTGCCTCGCGCATGGCGTTGATGGCGTAGGGGAAGGGGAAGAAGCGATAAATTTTCTCAAATATCTCCGGCAATATCTCAATGGGGTACGATCCGGAGGACCCGGCGATCTGCACCACCATCACCACCACCACAATGGCCTTGCCGATGTCCCCAAAGGACACGGTGAGGGAGTAAATAAGCGTCACGAAGGTGAACGACGCCACCCCCGCTGCCAAAAACAGCATCCCCGGGTACAGGCACTGGCACTTCAGCAGATAAATATCGCCCAGCACAATGACCGCCGCCTGGAGCTGCCCTATGAGCAGGAACAGGAGCAATCGACCGAAATAGCACTCATTGTCCGTAGCCAAGGGGAATTTTTCCCGGCTGGGGTGGACCTGCACCAGGGCCACCAAGATCACGCCGCCCACCCAAATGGCCAGCACCGAGTAAAAGGGCGTCATGGCGGTGCCGTAGTTTTTCACCGGGTACACCGTCTCCGACTCCACCTCCACCGGGGAGGCCAGGAACGAGCTGAACCGGCTGGCGTCTCCTGTGAGAGCGGCGTCCAGTTGGTGCAGCAGGTCGGAGTTGGAGCAGGCCGCCGCCAGCTTGCTCAGTTCGTCCATACGGTCAGCCAGGCCGCTGAGAACGATCTGCAAGCACCCCAAAGCCGCCGCCGCGTCGTCCTCGCTGCCCTTCACTGCGTCAATGGCGGGCACCACATCCTGCTTCAGGGCCTCCATGGCTTTGAGCAGCGGCTCCACATCTGCCGCCGCATTTTTAATGCCCCCGGCGATCTGCTCCAGGTCCTGCCGAATCTCGCCTGCCGCCAGCTTTTCCAGCCCCGGCATGGCCTCCAGGCAGGTCTCTATCTGCTCACTTGTCACGGCTTTGTCCTCGATCACCGTGCGTATCTGCTGCAAGTGCAGCTCCGCCGTGTCCAGCAGCGTCAGGGTCTGGTCCACCCCGTCCAGGCGGCTGAAATGGGCCAGCACGGAGCGGATGTTCTGCACCGTAGTCTGGGCGTCCTTGGCCGCCTGGGCCGCGTCGGTGAGGGCCACCCGGTCGCCGTCCGCCGCCAGCTTCAAGGCGCTCTCCAGGTCGCCGAGAGAATCCGAAAGGTCGCTTGCAGCCTGGCCGGACTGGCTCTGCACCCGGCTCAAAAGGGCCGTGCTGTTTTCGATCTGTTGCTGCCAGGTGTCGGTTTCGTCAAAGGTCAGCTCTGCGTTCCGGGTCAGTTGCTCCAGGGCCACGCTGTCGCCCAAAAGGTCGCCGATGACCCCGCTGTATACCCGCAGCTTGGCCCCCAAAGCCGCAATGCGCGCCGAGACCTGGGACGCCGCCTGGGCGATGTTAGCCGAGCCCGTGAGGTCCGTTGCATCGCTGTAAAGCTGGGAAAACAGGTTCCCCAGGTATTTCGCCCGCACCTCCTGCTGCAAGGAGGTCACAGCGGTCTGGGTGATCTTGCTGGCCACGGCGTTTTTCTTGCCGTTTTCGTAGTAGATCATGCCCGCCCCGCCGCTGGTGACGGCGGTGGAGAGGTCGGTCATCCGGGCCGTGAAGTCCTCGCTGAGCACCACGGCGGCGTAGGTGTCCCCGGCGTAAGTTCCGTCAATGGCCTCCTGCACGGAGTCCATCACCACCCAGTGGATGGTGGTTTTCGCCGCCAAATCGTCCATGACCTCCTGCGCCATATTCACATAGGTGCCGTCAGCCAGGGTCACGCCTGGGTCGTCCGAGGCCACGGCAATGGTGATGTTCTTGGTGCTGCCGTAGGGGTCGGTGTTGGCATAGATGTTGAACCAGGCGTACAGCGCCGGAAGGATACAGATCGCCAGCATGATAACAATGGCGAAAAACTGCCGCCCCACAGCGCGAAGGTCGCTTATGAAGATGTGAAAGATCTGCCTCATAATACCCTCCTTGGTTGTCATAACACCTATTTTACCATAAAAATTTTTCCCGTCAATCCTTATTCTATGGGGACAGCCCCCCGCAATATGGTTGTGCATTTGTGCAAAATATGATATAGTAGACCCGAAAAAAATCACTACGCAGCAAGAGGTACGATATGGAACGCACACAATTACAGGAAAATAAACGCGACCTTGCGGTGCTGGTGGGCCTGCGCTCCCCGGTCCTCCGGGAGGACAGCACCGACGAGGAGAGCCTGCAAGAATTAGCCGCCCTGGTGGAGACCGCCGGGGGTCAGGTGGTGGGCAGCATTCTCCAAAGCCGGGAAAAGCCCGACCCCCACAGCTTCATCGGCGAGGGCAAGGTGGAGGAGGTCAAGACCATGGTGACACTGGAGAGCGCCACCCTGGTCATCTTCGATAACGACCTGTCCCCCTCGCAAATTCGCGTCCTCACGGAGCTTTTGGGCGTGCAGGTCATCGACCGCAGCGGCCTGATCTTAGACATTTTCGCCCAGCGGGCCAAGACCAAGGAGGGCTGCCTCCAGGTAGAGCTGGCCCAGTACCAGTACCTGCTGCCTAGGCTGGTTGGCATGTGGACCCACCTGGAGCGCCAGGCGGGCACCAGCGGCAAGGGCCCCATCGGCTCCAAGGGCCCCGGTGAAACGCAGCTGGAAACGGACCGCCGCCACATCCACCGCAAGATAGACAAGCTCAAAGAGGAGCTGGAGGAGGTGCGCCGTGTCCGCAGCACCCAGCGCCAGCGCCGCATGAAAAACGAGATCCCCGTGGTAGCCATCGTGGGCTACACCAACGCCGGGAAATCCACCCTCCTAAACGCCATCACCGGCGCGGGCATCCCCGCCAACAACCGCCTTTTCGACACCCTGGACACCACCACTCGCCTCCTCACCGTCAGCGACACCCTGGATGTGGTCATTTCCGACACCGTGGGCTTCATCCGCAAGCTGCCCCACCAGCTGGTGGAGGCGTTCAAGGCCACCCTGGAGGAGCTGGAGTACGCCGACCTGCTGCTCCATGTCATCGACCTGTCCAACCCCCAGTGGGCCCAGCAGGCTCAGGTGGTAGACAGCCTCATCCGCGAGCTGAAAGCCGACCATATCCCCTGCCTGCGGGTGTATAATAAATGTGACCTGGCCTTCTCCGGCGCCCTGCCCCGGGAGGATAACAGCGTCTATATCTCCGCCAAAACCGGCGAGGGCCTCGACCGCCTGCTCCAGGCCGTGGACCAAAAACTGGACAAAGGCACCCGCCGGGTAACCCTCCACCTGCCCTACGACAAAGCGGGCCTGCTGGACGGCCTCTACCGGGAGGCGAAAGTGGAATCCGTAGAATACGAGCAGACCATCACCGTGGTGGCCGTCTGCCCGCCCAAGGTCCTGGGCCAGCTCAAACCCTACATCGAGGGCTGGCAGGAGGAAAAGGAGGATTGGGAGTAATGCAGAAAATTCCCTTTTCCGCCGCCGAGAGCGAGTTCACCGAAAAGCGCTCCCGCTTCATTGGCCAGGTCTGGCCCGTCTCCTCCGAGGAGGAGGCCCAGGACCGCATCCGCGCCGCCAAAAAGAAATACCACGACGCCCGCCACAACTGCTGGTGCTACATCGTGGGCGAAAATGTCCTCCGTTACAGCGACGACGGCGAGCCCCAGGGCACGGCGGGCCAGCCCATGCTCAATGTGTTCCAGCGGGAGGCCGTGGGCAATGTCTGCTGCTTGGTCACCCGCTATTTCGGCGGCATCCTCCTGGGCGCGGGCGGCCTGACCCGCGCCTACGGCAAGGCCGCTCGGGACGCCCTCTCCGCCGCCGGAGTCTCCACCCTGCGCCTGTGGGACCGGGCCCAGTTCCGCTGCGAATATTCCCTCTTAGAGCGCGTCAAGCTGGACATCGCCGCCCTGGGCGGCCAAATAGACGCCACAGACTACGCCGCCGATGTCACCGTCACCGTTTCCCTGCCCGAAGGCGCCTTCGACACCTTACACCAGCGCCTGACAGAACTCTCCGCCGGAACCATCACCCTAACCTCCCTCGCCCAAGACCACCGCCCCGGCCCAAGAGAAGATATATAATATAGTGTAAGCCACGCCGCACCGGGCGGACAGAGTCGTCCGCCCCTACAACCCCCTCCGTAGGGGGCGGCGTCCCCAACGACCCGATTACCGTACTACTTGTAAAACATCCGTAGGGGACGATGCCCACATCGTCCCGCCCCGCGCACCCTCGAAAAACCGTTGCCTCCCTTGCCTAAAGGGAGGGGGACCAGCCGCACTCTAGTGGAGGGATACTTGCGGGGGAAACGGCTGCGCGTTTCCTGCGAGTTCGTGCGGGGAAGAATCTCCCAGTCGGCTTCGCCGACAGCCCCCTTTAGGCAAGAGGGCCAACATTGTAGGGCGGGGTGCCCTTACCCCGCCGCCCGTTACCCACCGCCCACTTACTGTGCCTCCCTCTTTTCCCCCTTGACACCCGAAAAAAATCTGCTATAATAATGCAGGCTTATTGAGAAAGAGCAACCATAAGTAAAAATTATGTCAGTCATTGCGCGGTATAATACCGCTCACAAGGAGGAACGGATATGAATTACGATGTCATCATCATCGGCGCGGGCCCCGGCGGCATCTTTGCCGCCTACGAGCTGACGGAGCAGGCCCCGTCCCTGCGCATCGCCGTCATCGAGGCGGGCCACAGCCTGGAAAAACGCCATTGCCCCATCGACGGCGAAAAGGTCAAGACCTGCATCAAGTGCAAAAGCTGCTCCATCATGAGCGGCTTCGGCGGCGCGGGCGCCTTTTCCGACGGCAAATACAACATCACCAACGACTTCGGCGGCACCCTCCACGAGCACATCGGCAAGGACAAGGCCCTGGAGCTGATGCACTATGTGGACGACATCAATATGCGCTACGGCGGCGAAGGTACGAAGCTCTATTCCACCGCCGGCACCCAGTTCAAGAAGCTCTGCATCCAGCACAAGCTGAAGCTCCTGGACGCCTCCGTCCGCCACCTGGGCACCGACATCAATTTCGTGGTTCTGCAAAATCTCTATGACCACCTGAAGGATAAGGTAACCTTCTATTTTGACACCCCCGTGGAGCACCTTTCCGCCCTGCCTGAGGGCGGCTACCGTGTCACTTCCGCCGCCGGGGACATGGACTGCAAACAGTGCATTGTCTCCGTAGGCCGCAGCGGCAGCAAGTGGATGCAGGCCGTTTGCAAGGAAATGCACATCCCCACCAAGAGCAACCGCGTGGACATCGGCGTGCGGGTGGAGCTGCCCGCCGTGGTGTTCTCCGACCTCACCGACGAGCTCTATGAGAGCAAAATCGTCTATCGCACGGAGAAATTCGAGGACAATGTGCGCACCTTCTGCATGAACCCCAACGGCATCGTGGTCAACGAAAACACCAACGGCATTGTCACCGTCAACGGCCACAGCTATGAAGACAGCGACCTGAAAACTGAAAACACAAACTTCGCCCTGCTGGTGGCCAAGCACTTCTCCGAGCCCTTTGAAGACAGCAACGGCTACGGCGAGAGCATCGCCCGCCTTTCCAATATGCTGGGCGGCGGCGTCATCGTCCAGCGCTTCGGCGACCTGGTCCGTGGCCGCCGCAGCAACCAAAAGCGCATCGACGAGGGCCTGGTGACCCCCACCCTCAAGGCCACCCCCGGCGACCTGAGCCTGGTGCTGCCCAAGCGCCTGCTGGACGGCATTATTGAGATGGTCTACGCCCTGGATAAGATCGCCCCCGGCACCGCCAACGACGACACCCTCCTCTACGGCGTGGAGGTGAAGTTCTATAACATGGAGGTCTCTGTGGACGAGAATTTGGAGAGCTGCTACAAGGGCCTCTATGTCATCGGCGACGGCAGCGGCATCACCCATTCGCTCTCCCACGCCTCCGCCAGCGGCGTGTATGTAGCCCGGCATTTGACGGCAAAACAGTAAAAAGAAAAGAGGAAAACCTATGGCAGTTTTGGAAAATTTGGAGCCCCGGCGGGTATTTCATTGGTTCGAGGCCCTGTGCCGCATCCCCCACGGCAGCGGCAACACCCAGGCCCTCAGCGACTTTATCGCCCAGTTTGGCCGCGACCGGGGCCTTGCCGTGCGGCAGGACGAGCTGGGCAATGTGATCCTCTGCAAGCCCGCCACCCCGGGCTATGAAAATGCCCCCGCCGTAATGCTCCAGGGCCACATGGACATGGTCTGCGAAAAGGACCCGGACTGCCCCAAGGACATGGCCCACGAGGGCCTGGACCTGGCCGTGGACGGGGACACGGTCTACGCCAAGGGCACCACCCTGGGCGCGGACGACGGCATCGCCGTGGCCATGATCCTGGCCCTGCTGGAGAGCACCGACCTGCCCCACCCGCCCCTGGAGGCGGTGGTCACCGTGGACGAGGAGGTGGGCATGCTGGGCGCGTCCGGCATCGACCTAAGGGGCCTTCAAAGCCGCCTGCTCATCAACCTGGACTCCGAGGTGGAGGGCGTGTTCACCGCCGGGTGCGCCGGGGGCGCAAGAGCCGATATTATAGTGCCTGTAAAGCGGAATGATTTTACAGGCGAGACCCTGAAAATTTCCGTCTCCGGCCTCGCCGGCGGCCATTCCGGCATTGAAATTGACCGGGGCCGGGCCAACGCCGTGGTGCTCCTGGGCCGGGTCCTGTATGCGGTCATGCAGGAGACGGAGAGCCGTCTCGTCGCCCTCTCCGGCGGCGGCATGGATAACGCCATCCCCGTTTCCGCCACCGCCGTTTTGACCGTGAAGGACGCGGAAAAGGCGGCGGAAGCCTGCGAAAAAATGGCCGAAATTTTCCGCCGGGAGTACGCCGTGGCGGATAAAAATGTGGCCGTCACCGTCTGCCCCTGCGAGGCAGAAAATCGCCCCATGGACGAAGATTCCACCCGCCGCGCCCTGGCCCTGCTGCAATGCGCCCCCAACGGCGTCCAGGAGCGGAGCCGGGAGGTAGAGGGCCTGGTGCAGGCCTCCCTGAACCTGGGCATTCTCGAAGCCCGTGACGATCTCGTCCGCGCCAGCTTCTGCGTCCGCAGCAATGTAAACAGCCAAAAGGATATGCTGCTCCAGCGCCTGGAGCTGCTGGCCGGTCTGCTGGGCGGTGCGTTCACCATTAGCGGCAGCTACCCCGCCTGGGAGTTCCGGGCGGATTCGCCCCTGCGCACTCTTATGGGGGAGATTTTCGCCGAGCAGTACGGCCACGCCCCCACGGTGGAGGTAATCCACGCCGGGGTGGAGTGCGGCCTGCTGGCCGATAAGCTCCCGGGCCTGGACGGCGTTTCCATCGGCCCGGACCTGACCCGGATCCACACCCCCCGGGAGCGGATGCACATTGCCTCCGTTCAGCGCACCTGGAGCCTGGTCACCGAGACCCTCCGCCGCCTGCACTAAACTGAAAGGAAGCCGAGCCAAAACCGCCCCCGGCTTCCTTTTTTGCCCTGTTTCCGTAACTCTACCAGCAGTCGGTTGCCAAAGCTCCACTCTACCGCTAAGATAAAAGCGAGGTGACACCTATGGATAAGCAGACCTTCGGCCTATACATTGCCGAAAACCGAAAACAGTTGGGCATGACCCAGGCGCAGCTTGCGCAAAAGGTCCATGTGACGGACAAGGCCGTCAGCAAGTGGGAACGCGGGCTTTCCTTCAATTAAGGATACTTCTACAACAACCAAACCCACGCTTACAAAACACCTTGCTGAAAATAATATCTGACAAACAGAGACCATACCTGCCCACATGGGCTGGGTATGGTCTCCTTTTTGT
>CAVJNL010000053.1:0-12891 GCA_963650985.1 Clostridium sp. CAG:413 | reverse complement strand
CTCCCCATCGGAGTTTTTTCAATCTAAAAGTGTTGCACTTGCTTGACAATCTGCCCTGTCACGGCAAAGCCGTGACTGAGGGGTCGACTACCGCACCCCTTGCAACGCCCCCTCTTTCCTCTAAAAACCTACCTCTCCAGCCCCAAAAGCCCCATGATCGCTTCCTCCCTCTCCCGCATCTGCTTTTTCATAACCCCCTCGTCCAGGTGGTCATACCCCAGCAAATGCAGCACCGAGTGGGTCGCCAGGTACGCAAGCTCCCGCCGCTTGGAGTGCCCGTATTCCTTCGCCTGGGCCGCCACCCGCTCCATGGAGAGCACCATGTCCCCCAGGGGGATAAGCCCCGTCCCCGGATCTGCGTCCTCCGCCCCGGGTAGCTCCCCCGGCGTCAGGTCAAACTCCGGGAAGCTCAGCACATCCGTGGGCCTGTCCACATTGCGCATGTCCAGGTTGATCTGGTGGATCCCCTCGTCCCCGGTCAAAAGCACATCGATCTCACACGGCAAAGCCATCCCCTCCGCCGCCAGGGCCGTGCGGATGGTCCGCCGAATCAGCGCGCAGTTCCCGTCCGAGGCCGCCCCGGGCACATCGGCGGTGATGGGTATATAGTGGGTCTTTCTCATTTCTTTTTCTTCTCCTCAAACTTCGCGTAGGCCTCAATGATCCGCTGCACCATAATGTGCCGCACCACATCGTTCTGCGTAAGGCGGCAAATGCCCACGCCCTCCACGCCGTCCAGCACCCGCATGGCCTCCTTCAGCCCGCTGGGCTTGTCGCTGGGCAGGTCGATCTGGGTCACATCCCCGGTGATGACCACCCGGGAGCCAAACCCCATGCGCGTTAAAAACATCTTCATCTGCTCCCGGCTGGTGTTTTGCGCCTCGTCCAGGATGATAAAGCTGTCGTCCAGGGTCCGCCCCCGCATATAGGCCAGGGGCGCCACCTCAATGCTGCCCTTTTCCAGGTATTTCTGATAGGTCTCCGCCCCCAGCATGTCAAACAGTGCGTCATACAGGGGCCGCAGATAGGGGTCCACCTTGCTCTGCAAGTCTCCCGGCAAAAATCCCAGCCGCTCCCCGGCCTCCACCGCCGGGCGGGTGAGGATAATGCGGCTGACCTCCTTCTCCCGAAAGGCCTTCACCGCCGCCGCCACGGCCAGGTAGGTCTTGCCCGTGCCCGCCGGTCCCACGCCGATGGTCACCGGGCAGGCCTGAATGGTCTTTATGTAGTCCTTCTGCCCGATGGTCTTGGGCTTGATGGGCCGCCCCTTGGCGCTGATGCACACCACATCCCGCGTCAGCTCGTCAATGCGGTCCAGTTGCCCGCTGCGGCACAGACCGATCACATAGCGCACATGCTGCTCGCCCACATTCTCCCCCCGGGAGATAAGCCGCAGCAGCGCCTCAATGGCCTTTTCCGCCAGCATGGTGTCCTCCGGCTCCCCGGTGATAATGAGCTGTTCCTCCCGGTTCACCACGGACACATGAAATTCATTTTCCAAAATGCGAATGTTTTCGTCAAAGGAGCCGAAAAGGCTCACCGCCTCCTCCATGCGCTCCAAGCTGATGCGCTGTTCCATGCGCTCCCTCCTTAGCTGCTTTTCTCCGCCTGCACCTGCACCGACACCCCGATCTGCTCCAGGCACTCCGCCTGCATGGTCACGACCAGGGAATCCCCCTCAATTACCGAGGAGAACTTCGTCTCCGTAATGCGCCCGGTGTCCTCGATCTGCCCCTGGAGCTGCTGCAAGAGAAGGGCTTCCCCCTCCTTTTGTGCCTGCTCCCGGCTGCGCCGGACCTCCTGGGCGGCGTAGACCGTCACAGTCTCCCGCACCAGGGTGATAGGCAGCCGCAGCCCGCCGGGCAGAGTCAGCGGATGGTAATATGTTATTTTATCACAGTTTGCGCCGCTTATGCTACCCCTGCCCCACAATTTTATTCTTTTTTTGCCAAGATCTATGGAAATGGCCGTCCTTTCCCGGCGCTCCCCGCTCTTTTCCGCGATGGTCAGCGGCACGGAGACGGAGAGGTCGTACCAGGTCCGGGCCTCCACCGTCCCCAGGCTGTGGGTCATGTAGGTGCTCCCCTCCCGGGATTCGTATACCCCCGTCACCAGCAGCTCCCCCGCCGTCACGGTGCTGCCCGCCGCCACCAACGCCTTGCCGTCCAGGGCCCGCACCTGGGTCACCAGCCCGTCCCGGGCGGCCACGATGTTCCACACCCCGTCCTTTGTGGCAATGTCCGGGTGCCTTTGCCGCTCCACCACCTGCACATGGGCCACGCACCCCTTCACATTCACCGTCAGCCACGACACATCGTGCAGCTCCAGCAGCACATGGTTTCGCATGTCCTCCTGGTCGATGTGCAGCCCCGGGGAGCCGATGGTGATGCCGTAGTTTTCCAGCGCCCGGAGCACCGTCTCCGTGGGCACGGTCTCATTCCCGCTGACCCGAAACTCCCATATAAAGAGGTTCCCGCCGAATAAAAAAAGCCAAAACAGCGCAAACCCCGCCAAAAGTACATACCGCGTCCGAAACCGACCCCATAAAACCGGCGCCCCCCGCCGCCGCAGCACCGAGACCTCCGCCCCGGTCTGCTGGGCGATCTCCTGCAAAATTTCCTCCTGGGGCAGCAGGAAATAGATCCGAAGGCAAATCTCCGACTCCCACCGAAGCCCCCAAAATATCACGCCCCGGCTCCCCAAAAGATTCAGCACTCGCTCCGGGCAGGCGCACTGCACCTCCGCCAGACCGCTGCCCCGCAAAAAATGGACTACGCTTTTATACATTCACTGCATCAGCTCCACTTGCACAATGTGTCCCGTCAGCCGCAGCTCCGAGTCCGTCATGGCTGCCAGTTGAAGATTTTTGCCCTTCACCCGCACCGTAAGGCTCCCTCCCGCCACGGCCACCTCTTCGGTGCTGTAAGCGATAACGCCCCGGTGCCCGGACATATAAAGCTGCCTGTCACCATAAATTTCCACCTGCGGCACCCCCACCGCCACCTCCGGCGGCAGATCCAACCGCTCCACCGCCTCCATCCCCACCTGTGAAATTTTCCGCCTCTGCATATCCCAAACCCTCCTGAAATTTCATACCCGTCATTGCGAAGCCGATGTGCGCACCGGCTTCGCAATCCGTAATACCCTTGCACCAACCCCAAACACTTCGTAGGGGCCGATGACCCTGTTGCGGTGCCCAAATTTCAGCGCTGCCTTACGGCGGGCGCTTGAAATTTTGACCGCGGCCACTCGCTCACTTCGCTTTATCTGCCACTGGCAGCGCTCAGTTCGCTCCCCACATCGGCCCGCCCTGGGCTTGCACAGATTTCCTTGTCATCCGTAGGGGCGGACGCCTCTGTCCGCCCGCCGCCCCCGCACCCCTCCGCTTGCAAATCCTATGCCCCGACAGGGAAAAACTTGCCTGTCCGGGAAAAGAGAGCCCCGAAACCAGGCAAGCCCCGCCGCCCCGGCGCATACAGTGGTGCCGAGGGGGTGAGGCCGTGACAAAACGAAAACTGCTGGCGCTAATTTTGGCGGCGGTGATGATTCTGCTGCTGTGGCGCAGCGCCGTGGCGGCGGAGGCGGTGCACCGGGGGCTTGCACTCTGCGCCCGGTCGGTGATCCCGGCGCTTTTCCCTTATTTTGTGGTGTCGGGGCTGTTCATCTCCCTGGGCTTTGCCGAGGGGGTGGGACGGCGGCTGGAGCCGCTTGCCAGGCGTGTTTTCGGGGTGGGCGGGGCCGGGGCCTCGGCCTTTTTCCTGGGACTTTTGGGCGGCTACCCGGTGGGCGGGCGCACCGTGGGCCAGCTCTACCGGGCGGGGCAGCTCACCCGGGACGAGGCGGAACGGCTGCTGGCCTTTTGCAATAACGCGGGGCCGTCGTTCATTTTGGGCATCGTGGGGCTGGGCTGCTTCGGCAGCCTCCGCACGGGGATATACCTCTGCCTCGTCCACGCTTTTTCTGCGGTTTTGGTGGGGATTTTGTTTAGAAAAAAAGCCCCGGCGGCGGGGCAAAAAGTGAGGTATTCTGCGGCTTTTGAGCCCGTCCCGGCTTTTATCCGCGCCGTGCAGGAGGCGGCGGAGGCCATGCTGCGGGTGTGCGGATTTGTGGTTTTCTCGCTGGTAATTTTGGCTCTGTTTACAGACTTGACGGGACTTGATCACCCGACCATTTTGGGCTTTGTGGAGCTGACCTCCGGGGTGACGGCCCTGGAGGGGACGCCGGGGAATTTGGTGTGGGCGGCGGCCCTTTTGGGCTGGGGCGGACTGTCCGTCCACGGGCAGACGGCGGCGGTGCTGAACGGCGCCGATTTGCGCCTTGGGCGCTATTTTGCGGGAAAAATTTTGCATGCATTGGTGTCCTCAGCGGTGACATTGGTGACATTTTGGGGAAGCTAAGGTGCAGTTTTGGGGAAGCAAAACGGTGCAATTTGCGGCCCTAAAACAGGCAAAATGCACCGCGGAGGAGAAGGCAGGTAAAAATTCCCAAGCTCAGGGGCAGAAGCATCCCCACCAGGGTCCGCTTTTTGCTCTCGGTTTCCCGCAAAAGGGTCAGGCAGGTGGTGCCGCAGGGCAGGTGGAAAAGACACAGCACCAGGGCGCACACCGCCGTCTGCCACGACCGGCCCTCCGCCGAGGAAACGGTCTTCCCGGACCAGTTGCCCGTGTGCTGGTACAGGCCCGTGAGGGCGTTGCACACCGTGGACTTGCCCACATTGGGGTTCCCGCCAGGGCGGCTGCGATCTCTTTCATGTGCGCTCCCCCTTACACCTTTGGCTTTTCCATCCATTGTATGACGGGGAGATAAGAAAGGTTTCTAATTGAGCGGTGCGGTGCATATACTGCCTGCGTGCTGCGAAGCAGCCGGGAGGAGGATGAACTTTGAAAATTCATGTGGTGAAAAAGGGAGAAACAGTCTTGTCCATTGCCCAGCAGTACGGCGTGTCCCCCGGGCTGCTGCAAAGGCAGAATGAGGTGCCACCGGACGGGGCCCTGGTGCCGGGACAGACCCTGGTGGTGCTGGCGGCGGATAAGGTGCATACCGTGGCGCGGGGGGACACGGTGTGGTCCATCGCAAGGCGGTATGGCATCACGGTGCGGCGGCTCTATCAGAACAACATCTTTTTGCAGGGGCAGGGGCACTTGCAGCCGCGGGAGGAGCTGGTCATCTCCTTCCGGGATGAGGGCAGGGCCGGGCCCCTGGGGGTGAACGGGTACGCCTACCCCTTTATAAACGGCGACCTGCTGCGACAGGTGCTGCCGTACATGACCTATGTGACGCCCTTTACCTACGGCATTGGAGCAGAGGGGGGCTTGGTGCCCCTGCGGGACGAGGGGATCCTCGCAGCGGCGGGGCAGTACGGCGTGCTGCCGTGGATGCATTTGTCGTCCCTGACGGAGGAGGGGCGGTTTTCGTCTGCCCGGGCGGAGGCGCTGCTGAAAAGCAATGCCCAGCAGGAGATGATCTTAGGACAAATTAAAGAAATTTTGAAGGAAAAGGGCTACGGCGGCGTGGATGTGGATTTTGAATATTTGCAGCCGGGGCTGGCGGGGGCCTACGCGGTCTTCGTGGAGCTTTTGCGCCGGGAGCTGAACGAGTTGGGGTACACGGTGCAGGTGGCCCTGGCACCCAAAACCTTCGCCGGGCAGAAGGGGCTTTTGTACGAGAGCCACGACTACGGGGCGCTGGGGCGGGCGGCCAACGGGGCGCTGCTGATGACCTACGAATGGGGCTACACCGCCGGGCCGCCTATGGCCGTGGCGCCCCTGGACAAGGTGCGGCAGGTGGTGGACTACGCCCTGGGGGAGATTGAGGCCGGGAAGCTGTTTTTGGGCGTGCCGGTGTATGGGTACGACTGGCCGTTGCCGTATCGGCAAGGGGTGACAAGGGGAGTATCTGTGTCGCCCCGGCAGGCGCTGGACCTGGCCCGGCGGCAAGGGGCGGAAATTCAGTTTGACGAGACGGCCCAGGCACCGTGGTTTCGCTACACGGCGGCGGACGGGCGGGAGCACGAGGTGTGGTTTGAGGACGCCCGGAGCAGCTACGCCAAGTTCCGCCTGGCGGCGGAGAAGGGCTTACAGGGCGTGGGGCTGTGGAATTTGATGAGGAGCGCGGTGCAGACTTATTTGGTGCTGAATGGGGGATTTGGGATAGAGGAGGTTAGATAAGAGGAAAGGTGAAAGAGGAAAGGGGAAAGATGGGGGAGACTTGGTGGATAGTGCGGCGCAAGGGGTGCGGTGGAGGGGGCGGCGGGCTGTGGTCAGCCCGCCCTACAATGTTGGCCCCCTTGCCTAAAGGGGGCTGGCACGGCGAAGCCGTGACTGGGGGATTCTTCCCCGCACGAACTCACAGCAAAGGAATTGCCGTTTACCCCGCACGAATCCCTCCACCAGCCTGCGGCTGGTCCCCCTCCCTTTAGGCAAGGGAGGCAACGTGTTTACGGGGGTGCGGTGGTGCAGGCGACCGCAAGGGTCGCCCCTACGAAGGGTTACAAGGGGTGCGGTATGCGGGGCGTCGGGGACGCCGCCCCCTACGGACGCATTGCATGAAGTGCCGGGGGCGGGCCGATGTGGGCATCGGCCCCTACGGGGGGTGTAATAGGTGACGGCGGGCGGGGTAGAACCCCGCCCCTACGGACATTTTATTATTATTGGTGCGGGGCAAAAATGAAACAGGCAGCCGGCCCGGGGTGGGGCTGCCGCCTGTTTTTTGAGAAGAGGAGAGAAAAACACTATGTACATGCTTAACTTACAGGATGGGGGTCAAATTGTCAACGGGGGCGGGGCAGGATTCATAAATTGTTTACAAGAATGGGGCAAAATACCTCTTGCATATTCGAAAATTGCGTGGTAATATTTAGTTTGCTAATAGTTAGTACGCTAAATTTTTTGAAAAGGAGGAGTGCGGCATGAAGTGCTGTGACGCGCAGCATAATCATTTCGGGCCGCTGCTGGGGTACTGCGACCACCAGATGATGAAGCTGATGGTGCGCAAACTGCGAAAATATGATGTTTCGCCTATGCAGTGCCGGACGCTGACCTTTCTCTATGAGCAGCAGGGGGATGTGCCCCAGAAAAACCTGCAGGAATTTCTGCGGGTGAAGCCGCCTACGGTGAACGGCATCGTGGAGCGGCTGGAGGAAAAACGGCTGCTGACCCGGAGTGTTTCGTCCGGGGACGGGCGGTGCAAGCTGCTGCATTTGACGGAGGAGGGGCGGTGCTTTTATCAGGAGTTTATCGCCATTATGGAGGAGGTCCACCGCCAGGCGGAGGAGGGCTTCACGAAGGAAGAAGTGAAGCTGCTGCAAGGCTTTTTGGTGCGGGTGGCTGAGAATTTGTCCCGGGAAACGGAGGAAAAACGCGGATGAAGAAGAAAAAATTGATGGACTATACCGCAGGGTACAGGGCGCTCATTGTGCTGGGCATCCTGTGCTCGGCGGGAGAGGCCGTGCTGGAGCTGCTGCTGCCGCAGGTCATGAGCGACATTGTGGACATCGGTATTCAGAACGGAGACAGAGAGTATATTTTGATGGCCGGGCTGAAGATGGTCGTAATGGCGCTGGTGTCTTTGGCTCTGGGCGTGGGGGCGGCGGTGCTGGCCTCTAAGGCCGGCATGGGCTTCGGCGCGAATCTCCGGGCGGCGGAGTATCGCCAGGTGCAGAGGTTCTCGTTTGCCAACATTGAGCACTTCTCTACGGCGTCGCTTATCACGCGGCTGACAAACGATGTCAGCAGCTTGCAGCTCACGCTGATGATGGGCATGCGGATGCTGGTGCGGGCACCGGTGATGCTGGTGACGGCATTGGTGATGGCGCTGATCATCAGCACGCGGCTGAGCCAGGTGTTTCTGGCGGTGATCCCGCTGCTGGTGCTGGGCGTGGTGCTGGTGCTGCGGAAGGTGGGGCCGTTCTTCACCGCCTTGCAGGGGGCCACGGACGAGCTGAACCTGGTGGTGCAGGAGGACCTGAACGCCATCCGGGTGGTGAAATCCTTCGTGCGGGAGGATGTGGAAAAGGAAAAGTTCGCCGGGCGCAACGAAAAGCTCAAGGGCATGGCGGAAAAGGCGTTTGGCTTTGTGGTCATGTTTATGCCGCTGATCTATTTGCTCATGGGCGGCACCATTGTGGCGGTTTTGTGGATCGGCGGGAACTATGTGTATGAGGGGAGCCTGCTCTCCGGCGACCTGATCGCGTTTTTCACCTATGTTTCGGAAATCCTCATGTCGCTGATGATGGTGTCGATGGTAATGATGATGCTCACCCGGTCCATCGCCTGCGGCAAGCGCGTGATGGCGGTGCTCAACGAGGAGCCGCAGATCACCGACGAGAACGCCCGGGAGGGGCTGACGGTGGAGAACGGGTCCATCGACTTTGACCATGTGTATTTCCGCTACAACGAAAAGGGCGAGACATGGAACTTAGAGGACATCGACCTGCACATTCCCGCCGGGGCTACGGTGGGCGTACTGGGCGGCACGGGCAGCGCCAAGACCACGCTGGTGAGCCTGATCCCCCGGCTGTACGAGGCGACCCAGGGCAGCGTGCGCGTGGGCGGACACGATGTGAAGGAATACTCCATGAAGCAGCTGCGGGACGGGTGCGCCATGGTCTTGCAGAAGAACACGCTGTTCTCCGGGTCTATCAAGGAGAATCTTCGCTGGGGCGACGCGAACGCCACGGACCAGGAAATGCGGGACGCCTGCCGCATTGCCTGCGCGGAGGAATTTATTGAGAAAATGCCGGACGGGTACGACACCTACATCGAGCAGGGGGGCGCCAATGTGTCCGGCGGGCAGAAGCAGCGTTTGTGTATTGCCCGGGCGATTTTGCGAAGGCCCAAGGTGCTGATCCTGGACGACTCCACCTCGGCGGTGGACACGGCCACGGACGCGGCCATTCGGCAAGGGCTGCGGTCTACGCTGCCGGGAACCACGAAGGTCATTATCGCCCAGCGCATTTCGTCCGTGCAGGACGCGGACATCATTGTGGTGCTGGACGACGGGAAAATTTCCGGCGTAGGCAGCCATGACGAGCTGCTGCAAAACAACGAGATTTACAGAGAAGTGTATGAATCCCAGCAGGGAGGAGGTGCCATTGATGGCTGAGACAAAACGCAGATCCGGCGGGCCCCACGGCCCCGGCGGCGGGCAGCGACACGGGTATCAGAAGCCCAAGGACATGAAGGGCACCGTGAAAAAGCTGCTCTCTTACATGGGCCGCTACAAGGGGGCGCTGATCGTGGTAGCCCTGTGCCTGGTGGTGAGCAGCGCGGGGTCTATCCTCTCCAGCTACCTGCTCAAGCCCATTATCAACGACTATATTCTGCCGGGGGATTTCCCGGGGCTGATCAAAATGCTGTGTCTGCTGGGCGGGGCCTTTGCCCTGTCGGGCCTGTGCTCCTACGCCTATGCGCGGATCATGGTCCACATTGCCCAAAACACGGTGGCGGCCATACGGCGGGACCTGTTCAACAAAATGCAGTCTTTGCCCCTGCGGTATTTTGACACCCACCAGTCCGGCGACCTGATGAGCCGGTTTACCAACGACATTGACACCATTTCGGAGATGATCAACTCCAGCTTTGCAAACCTCATCTCCTGCGCCCTGACCTTTTTGGGCACGGTGGGCATGATGCTGTATCTGAACTGGGTGCTGACGCTCATTACCTTTGCGTTTTTGGTGCTGATGCTCCTGACGGTGAAGACCATCGGCGGGCGCAGCCGGGTGAGCTTTCAGCAGCAGCAGACGGCCCTGGGCGCGGTGAACGGCTATGTGGAGGAGATGATCGAGGGGCAGAAGGTCATTAAGGTCTTTAACCACGAGCAGAAGACCATTGACCAGTTCGACACCCTCAACGAGAGCTACCGCCAGGCGGCTACGGCGGCCCAGGCCTACGCCAGCTCTATGATGCCCGCCATGGGCAACCTCTCCCGCATCAACTATGCTGTCACCTGCTGTGTGGGCGGTCTGCTGGCCATCGGCGGCGTGGGGGACATTGGGTCCCTGGCCGCGTATCTGCTGTATGTGAAGCAGGTGTCCCAGCCCATTGCCCAAATGAGCCAGCAGGTGAACACCATCCTGGCCGCTGTGGCGGGCGCGGAGCGCGTCTTTGCCGTGATGGAGGAGCAGCCGGAGGTGAACGAGGGCAAGACCGTGCTGGTCCGGGCGGAGAAGAAGGACGGGGCGCTGCGCGAGGTGCCCTACCGCACCGGGTGCTGGGCCTGGAAGGCTCCGGACGGCACCATGACGGAGCTCCAGGGCGATGTGCGGTTTGACCATGTGGACTTTGGCTACACCCGGGAAAAGACCGTGCTGCACGATGTGAGCCTGTACGCGAAGCCGGGGCAGAAGATCGCCTTTGTGGGCTCCACCGGCGCGGGGAAAACCACCATTACGAATCTTATCAACCGCTTTTATGACATCAATGCGGGCACCATCACCTATGACGGCATCGATGTGCGAGACATTGAGAAAAATTCTCTGCGGCGATCCCTGGGCATGGTGCTCCAGGACACGCACCTGTTTACCGGGACCATCGCCGAGAACATCCGTTACGGGCGGCCCGACGCCACCAACGAGCAGATCGTGGCGGCGGCCAAGCTGGCCAACGCCGACGGCTTCATCCGCCACCTGCCCCAGGGGTACGACACCCCCATCACCGGGGACGGCGGGAGCCTGAGCCAGGGCGAGCGGCAGCTATTGGCTATCGCCCGGGCGGCGGTGTCTGACCCCCCGGTGCTGATCCTGGACGAGGCCACCTCCTCCATCGACACCCGGACGGAAAAGCTCATTGAAAAGGGTATGGATTCCCTCATGGCCGGACGGACGGTGTTCGTCATCGCCCACCGACTCTCCACGGTGCGCAACGCTCAGGCCATCCTGGTGCTGGAGCAGGGGGAGATCATCGAGCGGGGCGACCATGAGGATCTGCTGAAGCAGAAGGGTCGGTATTATCAGCTTTATACCGGGCAATCCGAGCTATCCTAATACTTGCGAAAATCCTTAAAATCGTTTATGATAAACAGGCAACAAGAGTTGAAGGAGGACAAGAACATGACAGAACAGGATTTGATGCGTTTGGCCGTGGAGATGCTGGGCAAAGCCTATGTTCCCTACTCCCACTTCCCCGTGGGCGCGGCTCTGGAGTGCGAGGACGGGACGGTTTATACCGGCTGCAACATCGAAAACGCCGCCTTCCCCTGCACGATATGCGCCGAGCGGACGGCTATGTTTAAGGCCATCAGCGAGGGGAACTGCAAGTTCCGGCGCATTGTGGTGGCCGGGAAGAGCGAGGACTTCTGCGTGCCCTGCGGCTCCTGCCGTCAGGTGATGCGGGAGTTCGCCCCGGAGCTGGAGGTCATCTGCTTGAGCGGCAAGAGCGAGGCCAAGCACTACACCCTGCGCCAGCTTCTGCCGGAGAGCTTTGGGCCGGAGTACCTGTAACGGACGCGCCGGGCCGGGCATAGAATGGGGCAGTCCGTGACGGAGGAGGGCGTTGCCTGTGGGGCGCGATCTTTCCTGCCTGGGCTGCGGACAGAGGGGCGTTATCACCGGGCTGCGCTTTTTCGGAGGGAAAAGGCGGCGGCTCATGGAGCTGGGGTTCATCCCCGGGGCCACGGTGACGGCTTTGCAAAAGGCACCCTTCGGCGGGGCCGTGGCCTATGAGGTCATGGGAACGGTCATCGCCCTGCGGAGCGCCGACGCCCGGCGGATCGGGATAAGTGAATAACAGGGCGGTATGTCTGCGACATACCGCCCTGTTATTTGAATCTGTCGGAAAATCCTTCGGAATTTAATAAGTAAAAAAGACCGGGCTTCCACAGGGCCCGGTCTTCAGCGGGGCGAAAAAGTCTTTTCGCCCCGCTGCCTAAGTTTTTGAAACTTTGAAAAAGTTTCAAAAACTGCTGATTTTAATGGTGAGGGACACCCCTCTTGGGTTTCCCTCACACACCCTTCCTTACCGTTATCACAAATCCAACCACTTTGCCGACAGTCTCAAGACCGGGCTTCCACAGGGCCCGGTCTTCTACTTTATTTTATGCGGTTTTTGAAAAAAACTATTTTGGGCAGGCGCCACAGGAGCAGGGAGCCCAGGCCGCAGCAGGCCAGCAGCTCACCCAGGGCAACGGAGGCGGCATTGAGGGCGAAGGCGGCGACGTAGGCGTCGGTGAAGCCTACCTGCTCCCAGGCCAGCATGCCGCCTACGAACAGGCCGTTGCAGACCACCGGGGGCAGGGGGGCCAGCCACTTGTGCCTGCATTTGGAGGTGAGAAGGGCCGCCAGGAGGGTGGTCAGGGAGCCGACCACTATGTCCAGCAGGCCGTAGGGGCTGAGGAGATTGGTAATGAGGCAGCCTACGAACAGGCCGCCCACCGTCTCCGGGAAGAAGAGCGGGAGCACGCACAGGGCCTCGGCAAAGCGGCACTGGACGGGCCCGAAGGTCACGCCGAAAACGGAGCCGAAAATGGACAGCACCGCATAGACGGCGCCCACCGCGGCGGCGGTGGCAAAGTGTTGGACGGTGAGTTTTTGCATGGTAGTATCCTCCCATTTTTTGTTTAGAGAACGGCCTGGGCCGAACGAACGCCGCGGGGCGGCGCTTGGACAGGGTGTGGAAACCTGTCGGGTGGTAGTATAGCACAAATGGGGAAGAATGCAAGGGGGGGATTAAGAGGAAAGAGGAAAGTGGCAAGATGGGGACGCACTTTGGGAAATGGTGCGGGGGAAGGGGCGCGGTAGTCGAGCCCTCAGTCGCGGCGGAGCCGCGCCGCCTCCCCTTACGCAGGGGAGCCTTTTTTGCGGGGATGAAAAAACAGGTGAGCTTATGGCTCACCTGAGGCTGTCGAAAAACCCTCCGGGTTTTTCCGACAAAAGGCTTGCAGTCTGCTGCGCGC
>CAVJNL010000052.1:0-12915 GCA_963650985.1 Clostridium sp. CAG:413 | reverse complement strand
CGATCGCCTTGACCGCCACCTTGTAAGTGCCCTCGGCCTCGGTGCGATTGCCTTCAACGGCAGCAGCCTCGAACTTCTTGATAGCGGTCTTCAGTGCGGAGCGATTGGCCTTGTTACGGGCATTGCGAGCCTCGGACACCAAAACACGCTTCTTAGCAGACTTGATATTCGGCAAACCATACACCTCCCCGATGATCAATTTTTGCGCTTCGCTTAAAAAACATCCACGCAGGATGATATTTTAGCATTGTTTTCTGCAAATTGCAAGCCCTTTTTTAAGATTTGCCCGAAAAAATTGAATATTTTCAAATTCCGGCGGCAAGATAGAAAACAGCCACAATATTTTGTGTTTCAAGAAGGGGTGTGACCACAAGCGTGAGCGTGTTAGGAACGGACCTGGCCCTGGAAGCGGCCCAGGCACAGATGAAAACCACCCGCCTGACCAGCGGCCCGGGCCTGGAGGTACGCCGCCGGGAGCAGGGCGGCTACGCCCTGACGGCCATGGACCTGACGGACCCCCGCCGGGCGGAGGAGCTGCACCGTCCCCTGGGCAAATACATCACCATGGAGCTGGGCCCGTACCTGCACCGCCGGCACAACTTTTTCGCCAGCGGCGCCGCCTGCATCGCCCGGGAGCTTTCCGCGCTGCTGCCTAAGGGGGAGGGCCCCGCCCTGGTAGTGGGCCTGGGCAACCGCTCCCTGACGGCGGACGCCGTGGGCCCCCTGGCCCTGCCCCACATCCTGGTCACGCGCCACATGCTGGCCGCCATGCCCGAGGAGTTCGCGGGCTTCACCTCCGTGGCGGCCCTGGCCACCGGGGTCCTGGCCGAGACGGGCATGGAGAGCTCCGAGCTCATCGCCGCTGCCGCGGAAAAGCTGCGCCCCCGGTGCGTCATCGTCCTGGACGCCCTGGCTGCCGCCACCCGTGAAAAGCTCTGCGCCGTGCTGCAAATTACCGACACGGGCCTTACCCCCGGCTCCGGCGTGGGCAACCACCGCAAGGAGGTGTCCCGCCGCACCCTGGGCGTCCCGGTCCTGGCCCTGGGCCTGCCCACGGTGATCCGCGCCGACCAACTCATCGGCGAGTCGGCCCCGTCAGGCGGCGCCCCCCTCTTCGTCACCCCCCGGGACATCGACCAGTGCGTTCGCGAACTCAGCCGCATGATGGCCTACGGCATAGACCTGGCCCTCCAGCCCCATTTAACCGTAGAAGACATCACGGGCCTGCTGGGATAAAGAGCAAAAAATCCCCCCGGCCACACCGGGGGGACCTATTTATTTCACCTTTTGATTGATCTCATGCAGCAGCCGGATCACTTCCGAAAACCCCAGCATCAATGTGCCGGACAAGGCGCCTGCGACCCAGAACAGCAGCATAGTCATAAAACTTTCTGCTGCCTGCCCGAGCATAATTCCGGCGAAGAAAGCGCAGAGATAAATGACAATGCCGATAATCATGATCGCAGTTGCAAGTACATTGCTCGGTTTCCCAGCCGGGGCGGTCGATGAAGCGTTGGTAGCCAGAGTTTCCGGGCTGATTTTCATATCCATAGTATGACCCTCCTAATTTATTGCTAACAATACTGTTAGCGTCTGGCATTATGCTAACACATTTGTTATATGCTGTCAAGAGAAAAATACGGACGGAGGGATGGGCCCATGATCCAGCGCATGATCGAGATTCGCACCGACCACGATGAAAGCCAGCGGCAGTTGGCGGAGGCCATCGGCTATCACTATGTGCAGGTGGCCCGCTACGAAACCGGGGTGAACACGCCGCCCATAGCCTACCTGGTGAAATTTTGCCAGCACTATCATGTGAGCGCCGACTATGTCCTGGGCCTGCCCCGAGACGGCGATTGGCCCCGATAGCCCCCTTGACACCCCCGAATTTTCTGCTATAATAAACACAAAGAGGCGCTGCGACAAGCGGTTAGCCCTAACAAATGAGCATTTTTCTAAGCGAGCTTAGAAACCGTCACTTGGCAGAGTGGCGGTTTCTGCGTTTTACGATGATCGTAACCGTGTAAGGCCCGATATGTAAAGTGATCCGCATTGCCTCACCCCCTTTCGGGTGGTGTGACTAACCGCCTGCCGTTCGTGCAGCGCCTGTTGAAATTATAGTAAAATTTTCGAATTTTGTCAATATAAGAATATATTCGCCCGTCCCCTACTTGACAGCCCCGGATTTTCTGCTATAATAAGCATAGAAAGGGCGCTGCGACAAGCGGTTAGCCCAGTGGTTTATAGTTTTTTAGCCGAAGCTATGAAAACCGTCACCGGCCAGGGTGGCGGTTTTCACCTTTTTTAATACGAATCGTAACCGTATATCCGAAGATATGTAGCGTGATCGTAATAGGCATATCTACCACCTCCTCTCGGAGATGTAGCCAACCGCCTGCCGTTCGTGCAGCGCCTGACGAAATTGTAGCAAATCAGACAAATTTTGTCAACATAAAGTCTGCACGAAGCAAATCACCCGCCCCGCCGCACAAAAAAGGAGGACACCCACCCGGTGTCCTCCTTCCACATTATTCAATCAAAAACCTCGAACCTTACTTAATAGCTTCCCCGGCGGCCTCCTTTGCCTTGATCTCCTTCATGGCGTCCTTGTGGCTCAGGTTCACGCGACCCTTTTCGTCGATCTCCGTGACCTTCACCCACATCATGTCGCCGATCTTGCAGGCGTCCTCCACCTTCTCAATGCGGTGATCGGCCAGCTTGGAGATGTGCACCAGGCCGTCCTTGCCGGGGGCCAGCTCCACGAAAGCGCCGAAGGTCATCAGCCGCACCACGCGGCCATAGTACAGGGCGCCCACCTCGGGCACGAACACGATATCGTCGATGCACTTCTTGGCGATGGCGCAGTTCTCGGCGTCGGGGGAGGCGATGTGAATGGTGCCGTCGTCGTCGATGTCGATCTTCGCGCCGCTCTCGGCCACGATCTTCTGTATCACGCTGCCGCCCTTGCCGATGACCTCGCGGATCTTGTCCGGGTCAATGTGCATGGTGATCATCTTGGGCGCGTACTTGCTGACCTCGGGCCGAGGCTCCGCGATGCAGGGCAGCATCACCTGGTCCAGGATCTGCACCCGGGCGTCGTAGGTGATGTCCAGCGCGTTCTTGATGATCTCCATGGTCAGGCCGTCGTTCTTCAGGTCCATCTGAATGGCGGTGATGCCCTTCTTGGTGCCCGCCACCTTGAAGTCCATCTCGCCGTGGAAGTCCTCCACGCCCTGGATGTCGATAAAGGTGGTAAAGGAGCCGTCGTCGTCCTGGATCAGGCCGCAGGAGATACCAGCCACCGGGGCCTTGATGGGCACGCCTGCGTCCATCAGCGCCAGGGTAGAGCCGCAGATGGAGCCCTGGGAGGTAGAACCGTTGGAGGAAACCACCTCAGACACCACGCGGATAGCATAGGGGAACTCCTCAACCGTAGGAATGACGGGCAGCAGAGCCCGCTCCGCCAGCGCACCGTGGCCGATCTCACGCCGTCCGGGGCTGCGGGCAGGCTTGGCCTCGCCCACGGAGTAGCCGGGGAAGTTGTAGTGGTGCATGTAGCGCTTCTCAGTCTCTTCCCAAATGGTGTCCAGCTTCTGGTTGGCGGACAGGGTGTCCAGGGTGCAGACGGAGAGCACCTGGGTCTGGCCGCGGGTAAACAGGCCCGAGCCGTGTACCCGGGGCAGTACGCCCACCTCGGCGTCCAGCGGACGAATCTCGTTCTTCTGGCGGCCATCCACCCGGTGGCCCTGAAGCAGCCAGGCTTTCACGATCTTCTTCTGGAACTTGTAGGTGAACTCCTCCAGGTACTGGTCCATATCCGGATACTCCTCCAGATACTTCTCGTGCCAGTGCTCGATCATCTCGTTCCAGCGGGCCTCGCGGATGTTCTTGTCGTCGGTGTCCATAGCGGCCTTGGCCTCGTTCATGAAGTCGTGAACGATCTTGTCAAACAGCTCCTGGTTAAAGTTGGCGTGGGGATAGTCAAACTTGGGCTTGCCGATCTCGTCGACCATCTGGTTAATAAGGGCGATCTGCTTCTGATTCTCCTCGTGGGCGGTGCGGATGGCCTCAAACATCACATCGTTGGGCACCTCGTTGGCGCCTGCCTCGATCATGACCACCTTCTTGCCCGTGGACACCACGGTCACATCCAGGTCGCTGACCTTGCGCTGCTCGCTGTTGGGGTTAAAGACCAGCTTGCCGTCCACCAGGCCCACCTTCAGAGCGGCCACAGGCCCGTTCCAGGGAATGTCGGAAATAGCCAGAGCGGCGGAGGTGCCGATGAGGGCGGCCACCTCGGGGGAGCAGTCGTGGTCCACGGACATCACCGTGCACATCACGGACACATCGTTGCGGAAATCAGAGGGGAACAGGGGGCGGATGGGCCGGTCGATGACGCGGCTGGTGAGGATGCCCTTCTCGCCGGGGCGGCCCTCGCGGCGGTTAAAGCTGCCGGGAATGCGGCCCACGGAGTACAGTTTCTCCTCGAAGTCCACGCTCAGGGGGAAGAAGTCGATGCCGTCCCGAGGCCGGGGCGCGGCGGTGACGCAGCAGAGCACGCGGGTGTCGCCGTAGCCCACCATCACGGCGGCGTTGGCCAGCTCCGCCAGCTTGCCCACTTCCAGGGTCAGGGGGCGGCCCGCCAGGTCCAGCTCATACTTGTGGTAGCCGGGGAACTGACGCTTGGTAATGATCGTTGACATGGTTTTATCTCCTTTTTGATTTGGATTTCCCCCGGAGATAAACCCTTTAGCACTTGAAAACGCGCCCCCGATGGGGCAAATTTTCAAACGCTAAAGGTGCCGTTTTCTCCGGCGGATGGATGAACAAATTTACTTGCAAATGTGAAAACAGGGTGGCGCAGGGAAGCCTGCACCACCCGGATTCCTGAAATTATCGACGCAGGCCCAGCTTGGCGATCAGAGCACGATAGCGCTCGATGTCCTTCTTGGCCAAATAGTCCAGCAGACGACGGCGCTTACCGATCATCATCTGCATACCGCGGCGGCTGTGGAAGTCGTGGGGATGCACCTTCAGATGGGCGGTCAGCTGGCTGATACGCTCGGTGAGGATAGCCACCTGCACCTCGGGGGAGCCGGTGTCGGTCTCGTGGGTACGATTGGCCTCGATGATAGAGGTCTTCTGGTCTTTCAGCATCATGGTAAAGTTCCACCTTTCTTTTATTTCTGCCCGCAGTCTGAGTGCCGGGACGGGTGAAGCATCCGCGAGACTAAGGCAGGGGCAACCTACACGCATAGCGTGCGTACTCTAACAAGATACCACACTCGCCGCCTCTTGTAAAGCCCGATTTTAGAAAAAATCCGAATTTTTTCACATAAATCATTGCAGCGAGATAGCATCCGTAGGACACCCCTCCGCCGCCGCCTGCACGCTGATCTGCAACTCCACAGGGATCTCCAAGTCCCGCGCCACCGCCGGCACCCCCGGCAGCAGCACAAACACCTCCGGACAAACCGAAGCGCAAAGCCCGCACTGAATGCAGCTCTTAGCATAAACCAAAGCCCTCAAATTCTACCCTCCTTCATATTAAATATGTAAGAAAATAAGAACCCACCGCACCCCATGCAAAACCCCATGTCATTGCGAGGGCGCAAAGCGCCCGTGGCAATCCGTACCCCCGTCCCCAACCCTCTTCAATATTACTTCAAATTCCCCCCATCTTTCCCCTTTCAACTTTCCTCTCCCATCATTCCCACCCACGCCAGAAAATATTCCCATTTCCCCCCTTGACACCCGCCCTGCCTCGTGTTATATTAACTGTACTAATACGACTAACACACTAAAAACACCCGAAAGGAGGAAATAAAGTGCTGCATTTGGACTATCGGGACAGCCGCCCCCTCCACCAGCAGGTGCGCGACGGGCTGCGGCGTCTGATGGTGACCGGCATCCTGCAGCCGGGCGACCAGATCCCCTCCGTGCGCAAGCTGGCCACGGAGCTGACCATCAACCCCAACACCATCCAGCGGGCCATCGCCCAGCTGGAGGCCGAGGGCTTCGTGTACACGGTGGCGGGCCGGGGCACCTTCGTAGCCGAAGACGGCGACCAAAGCCGCCGCCGCATGGCCGAGCTGACAGCCGGTCTGCACGACACCGTACTGGAGCTGCGGCAGCTGGGCATGACCCGGCAGCAGTGGCTGGACCTGTGGAGAGAGGGGGAAGACTCATGATCGAAATAAAAAATTTAGTAAAAACCTTTGACGGCTTCACGGCCCTGGACAGCGCCACCCTCACCGTGCCCAAGGGCGCGGTGTACGGCCTGGTGGGCCCCAACGGCGCGGGCAAGTCCACGCTCCTGCGCCACATCACCGGCGTCTATAAGCAGGACTCCGGCCAGGTGCTGGTGTGCGGCGTCCCGGTGTTTGAAAACCGCCACGCCAAGGAGCGCATCGTCTCCATTCCCGACGACTGGTTTTATTATAACCAGTCCACCATCCGCGAAATGGCCAAGCTCTACGCGGGCATGTACCCCCGGTTCGACTGGGAGCGCTTTGAAAAGCTCCGCGACCTCTTCCAGCTCCCCGAAAAGAAGCCCATCCGCCGCATGAGCAAGGGCATGCAGCGCCAGGCGGCCTTTTGGATCACCATGAGCTGCATGCCCGAGTACCTGGTGCTGGACGAACCCGTAGACGGCCTGGACCCCGTCATGCGCCGCCAGGTCTGGCAGGTGCTGCTGGACGATGTGTCTGCCCGCGGCACCACCGTGCTCCTCTCCAGCCACAACCTCCGGGAGCTGGAGGATGTGTGCGATCATGTGGGCATCATGGATAAGGGCAAGGTGCTCTTGGAGCGCACCCTCTCCGACCTGCAAGATAACACCGTAAAGATCCAGGTGGCCTACCCCACGCCCCAGGAGCCCACGCTCCCCGCCGAGCTGCAAGTGCTCCACCGTTCCCAGGTGGGCCGGGTGCATACCTACATCATGCGCGGCAGCAGCGAGGAGATCTGCCGCCGTATGCAGATTACTGACCCCGTGCTGCTGGAGGCCATTCCCCTGACCCTGGAGGAAATTTTCATCTATGAATTAGGAGGTGCGGACGATGCTGCTCACAAGATCCTTCTTTAACCGGTCCCTGCTGCGCAGCGACCTGCGCCGCTGCTGGCCGCTCTTTGCCGGCTATACATTTCTCTGGTTTCTGATCCTGCCCCTGCGCATGTGGAACGATGCCCCCGCGGCCCTGCAAGCCACCCACCCGGATTCCGCCCGCGGCATCGCACTGAATATCATCGCCACCGCCACCCAGATGTCCACCTGGATCAACCTCTTTTTCGGCCTGATCCTGGCTATGGCCCTGTTCTCTTACCTCTCCAGCCCCCGGGCCACCTACGGCCTGCACAGCTTCCCCGCGAGCCGTAGCTGCCAGTTCCGCACCCATGTGCTCTGCGGCGTGGGCTGCGTGGTGGTGACGGATGTGCTCATCTGCCTGCTCTCGGCCCAAAGCGGCGGCACCCATTGGGGGGCCAGCCTCTCCTGGCTGGTGTTCTCCCTGGTGACCTTCCTGCTGTTCTTCGCCCTGGGCATCCTCTGCTGCATGCTCTGCGCCTGGCTCCCGGCCATGATTGTGGCCTACGCCGCCCTGAACAGCGTAGCCATCCTCAGCCGCCTCCTGATAAACGCCATGTGCCAAATTTTCTACCCCAGCTATAACGACAGCATCCTCTCCATGAGCCGGGAAAATATCGTGGTTTGGCTCACCCCGGCCCTGCGCCTGCGTCTGAGCCTGACGGATATGTATGCCGAGGGCAGCGAACCCTTCCTGACCGACTCCGCCTGGAAGAGCCTCCTGGTCTATGGTATCGTGGCCGTAGTGCTGCTGATTGCCAGCGCCCTGCTCTACCGCATCCGCCGCAGCGAAGCCTCCGGCGACACCCTGGCCTTCCGTCCCCTGCGCCCGGTGGTGCGCTGGGCCGTGGGCCTGCTGGGCGGCCTGGGCCTGGGCATCGTCCTGTCCCTGATCCTCGGCTGCACCTATGACACCGTGGCCCTCCTGGCCTGCATCATCGCCCTGGGCCTGGTGTGCATGATCGGCACGCAGATGCTCATTGCCCGCACGCCCCGCATCTTCGGCAAGCTTTGGCCGGAGCTGCTGGCCCTGTGCGCGGTGCTCCTGGCCCTGACCCTGTGCATCAAGGGCGACTTGTTCGGCTTCGAGCAGCGCGTCCCCCAGGCGGACCAGATCGAGTCCGTGGAGATACGCAGCGGCGCCCTGACCAGCGGCAGCGCCCAGTACACGGACCCCGACGAGATTGCCGCCGTCCTCCAGGCCCACAAAGCCCTGGTCAGCCGCGACATTCCCGAGGACGACTATAACGAGTATGGCCGCGGCTTCTATATCACCTACCAGCTGAAAAACGGCGGTACCCTCTCCCGGCAGTATTACCTGCCCACCGGCGACCTGACCCTGGTGCTGCCCCTCCTGGAGACCACCACCTTCCGCCGCAGCCTGGTCCTGAATGTCACCGGCGATATAGACCCCGACACCCTCCGCTACGGCTGGGTCGTCATCCCCATGAGAGATGCGAACCTGGAGCTGACCGCCCAGCAGTGCAAGACCCTCTATGAGACCGTCCTAAAGGACATCGCCAACATGGATATGACCGACAACAGCCTCTATTATGATAGCAGCTGCCTGGTGCAGATCACCCTGGAGGCCGTCAACATGGATGGGGACATCTCCGTCTACCTCAACCCCCAGTGTACCCAAACCCTGACCCTCCTGCAAACCTGGGACCTCATCCAGTCCCCCAACGACGCCTTCGGCGCCATAGACGAGGGCGACTATGTAGACACCATAACCTACGACGCCTCCCTCCTTTAACCCCCCAAAAGCCCCGCCCCCAGCCCCGCCCCCAGCCCCGCCCCACCCGGCGGGGCTTTTTCACCCCAAAAAAAATGGCCCCCTTGTCTAAAGGGGGTCGATTACCGCAATCCTTGCATCGGCCCCTACGGAATGTTCGTGGAAATGTTACGAAAAGCGCGGCGGGCTTGGGGCCCGGCGCGCTTTTTGACCAATTATTTTTTTGTTTACTCGAACAGGCTGGACTGGTAGGGGAGGTCGCCGCGGCCTAATTGGCGGAGTTGGCGGGCGTTTTCTTCCGTTAGGGCGTCGGCGATGGCCATTTTTTGGATGATATTTTTCACGGTGCTTTCCAGGGCCGTGCCGGCGCGGTAGTCGGCGGGGAAGATGAAGTCCACGCGGCCTTTGGCCAGCAGGTCCTCTACGCCTTGTCGGTTTTCCTCCTGGTAGACGGCGATGGCTTCGCCGCCGTAGGAGCGCATCATCTTCATGCAGGGGACATCGGAGAGGCCATCGCCGATGTAGATCATGTTGGTGAAGGGGATGCGCTTGCTGTCGTCGGGCATGGAGGCGTTGAGGGTGCGGTCGTCGGACACATCCAGCACGCCCTTATTGATGCGGTAGACGAACTGGGTCTTATTGGTGAAATTGACATCCAGCTTGGGCCAGGAGGCCAGGCCCTGGGCGTTATAGAAGAACTCGCAGGCGTAAATTTCCTTGAACTCGTGGCTGATGCCGCTGCCCTCGATGATCTCACGGAGACCGGAGGAGATGACATAGTGCTCCACGGTGACGCCCTGGCTCTCGCCGAAGGCGTTGATACGGGCGAACCAGTCCTGCACGCCGGGGAAAAGCTGCATATCGTGGCCGCAGCGGACCAGGAAATCCCGGTCCAGGCGAATGTTTTGGGCCCGGCACTCCTCGATCATGGTATACATATAGGCCAAGAGGCCGTCCATGCGGTTGCTATAGCCGAAGTCGTTGGCTATTTTCCAGAATTCGGCGGGCTTATAGCCCAGGGCGGGGATAAAGGTGTAATCCTCCATGTCGGTGGTGCAGAGGGTTTTATCGAAGTCGTAGAGAAGGGCGATGATGGGTTTTTCCATGGCGGGCCTCCTTTTGGGTAGAGGAAAGTTGAAAGATGGGTGGGTTGATTTAAGGTAAAAGTGACGAGTGAACAGGTTTTGGGGGACGGGGGATGCGGATTGCCACGGGCGCTTTGCGCCCTCGCAATGACATTTTACAAGGGGTGCGGTGGGTTATCGGGCGGCGGGGTGAGGGCACCCCGCCCTACGCATTTATTAGGGCTGGTGCAACGGGCGGACAGGGGCGTCCGCCCCTACGGAGCGTTTGCCGATAGGCTTTTGTAGGGCGCGATGCCCAACATCGCGCCGCACGGTAGACACGCGGATTTTCCCTGTTGGGACAGGCAGCACAAGCGCGGAGCGCGTCGCGGTGGATAGAGCCTAAGGCAATGCGAAAGCACGGGACTTAATATGCACAGGCTCAAAAGTGGAAAGCTCACGACCACGGTAAGGAAGGGTGTGTGAGGGAAACCCAAGAGGGGTGTCCCTCACCATTGAAATCAGTAGTTTTTGAAACTTTTTCAAAGTTTCAAAAACTTAGGCAGCGGGGCGAAAAGAATTTTCGAAACGCTGCCCAAAACCATGGGTTTTGGCGGCGTTCTTTGGGTACTTTCTGTCGCTGGTGACAGAAAGTGTCCCGCCGGAGGCATTTGACAAGAGGTGCGGGGGGGTGGCGGGGCACATGGGCCCCGCCCTACAACGGCAATTTTTGCAGGGCTGGGTCGCTGGTCCTGCGGGTGCGGTGGGGAAAAAGAATCCCCCTCCCTTTAGGCAAGGGGCCTTTCGTTTTAATGGGGGAATATGGGGGTGCAGAGGCTTGGGGTGGGCAAGCCTCTGCACTTCCGCTGCACTTTATTCGTTTTTATCGGGGTCGTAGTTGCGGCCAAATTTTAGCTCGTCCAGGTCCAGCTTGAACTCGGAGACAAAGTCGGTATCCGGGTGTAGGGAACGGTCGCGCCGGGGGGCTTCTTCGGCCTTTTGCTCGGCTTTTTGCTCGGCCTGCTGCTTTTCGTAGGCGCTGAGGATGTCCTTTTCGATGATGCGAACGGTGTCCTGGGTCAGGACGGGGTCTTTGGGTTCCTCCAGCTCGGCGGGCTGCTCCGGGGTGGGTTCTTCTGCCGGGGCGGTCCCCTGGGCAGCGGGGGCGGGGCCCTCCTCTATGGGCAGGTCGCTATGGGGCAGCTTCTCCAAAAACTGCACCTGCATGAGGCACATGGCCAGGCTCTTGGCGATATAGTCCTTCATGGCCGACTCGGCGGCGGCCAGCTTCTGCCGGGCGGCCTCGGTCTTCTGCTCGAAGTCGCGGTTGGCTACGGCGGCGGCGTTTTTGGCGTCCTCCAAGATCTTCTCCCGCTCGGCCTGGGCGTCGGAGAGCATTTTCTCGGACTTTTCCTTGGCTTCGTCGGTCATGGAGGCGGCCATTTTTTGGGCGGCCAGGAGCATGGAGCGCATGGTGTCCTCTGTGGCGCGGTACTCCTCCACCTTCTCGGCCAAGATCTTCAGCTTGGCCTTGAGGGCGGCGTTTTCTTTATAAAGGGCTGTATAGTCCTCGGTGAGCGTGTCCAAAAACTCGTCAACAGAGGCCAGGTCGTAGCCGCTGGAAAAGGATGAGGACTTGGGAAATGTCTTCTCGGAAACTTCCTGTGGTGTGAACATTGATGAATCCCTCCGTTATCTTTCTATACGGCCCTTACAGATACAGGCCGCTGCTCTCCAGCTCGTCGATGAGGTCGCCCATGAGGTCCACGGAGTAGGGCGTGATGATGTAGGTGTTGGCAGAGACCTTCTTAATTTTGCCGTCTCCGGCGTAGGCCACGCCGGAGAGGAAGTCGATAAGCCGCCGTGCAATGTCTTTATTGGTGCTCTCCAGGTTCAGGACCACGGTGCGCTTTTCGCGCAGATGGTCGGCGATCTCAGAGGCGTTTTCAAAGCGCTCGGGCTTCACCAGCACCACTTTAAGCTGGGTGGTGGCGTGGATATTCACCACCTTATTGCGCCGGTCGTCGCCGCGGTGGTCGTCCTTGCGGTCGTCAAAGGCGCTCTCCTTGCCGGGGCGCTGGGTGGGGAACTGCTGCTCCTCCTCATAGTCGTAATCCTCGTCGTCATAGGGGTGGATGATCTTCTTAAATTCGTCCATCAAACTCATGTGTATAGTACCTCCCGCTTTTTATTTGCTGTAATTTCTGGCGCCGAAAATGGCCGTTCCCACGCGGACCATATTGCTGCCGCACTCGATGGCCTCGGCGAAGTCGCCGCTCATGCCCATCGACAGATACTTAAACTTATTATCGTATATATTTTGGTTTATGTCAACATAAAGTGCCCGCATTTGGGTAAAAAACGGACGATTGGCACCGGGGGTGGCCTCCACGGGGGGGATAGTCATGAGGCCAAGGACCTGCACATGGGGGAGGGTCTTGGCGTAGCGGGCGGCGTCGGGGGCTTCGGCGGGGGTAAAGCCGCTCTTGGCCTCCTCGCCGCCGATGTTCACCTCTAAGAGAATGTCCTGAACGATGCCCAGCTTTTCGGCGGTTTTTTCGATCTCATCCAGCAGGGCCGCGGAGCCAACGGACTGGATCAGGGCGGCCTTGCCCACCACCTGCTTGACCTTGTTGCGCTGGAGATGGCCGATGAAGTGCAGGGGCGCGCCGTCGTAGGCGTTTTCCGAGAGCTTCTGGGTCATCTCCTGGACGCGGTTTTCGCCCAGGACATCGATGCCGGCGGCGATGGCCTCCCGACAGGCGGCGGCGTCATTCATTTTGCTGGCGCCCACCAGGGTGATGTCTGCGCCGGTGCGGCCTGATTTGGCGGCGGCCTCGGCAATCTGGCGGCGGAGGGTGGCGATGTTTTCGGATATGGTCATGTGGATTCCTCCCTTTTTGTTTCTGCTGGAGATGTCAAGATGAACGTGGATGGTGGAAAGATGGGTGGCAAGGGGTGTGTAGGGGAGGGGGACAGGTTACAATCCGAAGTGCAACACCCCGAAAATAAGAAGACAATACGCCCTC
>CAVJNL010000051.1:0-13478 GCA_963650985.1 Clostridium sp. CAG:413 | reverse complement strand
GGTTGCTTGAACAATTTTTTCTTCAAATATTGTCTAACTTTTTGGGGTCACTTCACCAAACCGGGCAGGGCCTTTTTGCGTCTGTTTATTTGTAATAGGGTAGGGGAGAGCTCAGATCTCCTTCCCGCTGTCCACCACAATGGCCCGGGCCCGGGCCAAACGCAGGTCGTGGGTCAGGCGCTCGATGGGCAGATCCTGCTTTAGCTGCTCCGGGGTCATGCCGTAGAGGGCGGACATCTGGACATATTTCTCCTCCAGCTCCGCGTCGGTGAACTGAATGTTCTCCTGCCGGGCGATCTCCGTCATGGCCAGCTCAAACTCCACTGAGGACCGGGCGCTGCTCTCTGCCTGCCGCCGCAGGTCCTCCCGGGTAATGCCCGCCATCTCCAGGTAGGCGTCCATGGTGGCTCCCTGCTGCATTAGCTGCTGCTCCAGGTCCCGCATGAGCCCGTCCAGTTGGCACTGGACCATGCGCTGGGGAATCTCCACTTCCATCCCCGCGATGACCTGCTGCACTAGGGCGTCGGCGTAGGCGTCGGCGGCCTCCTGCTGCTTTGTGCGCACCGCTTGCTCCATGATACTCCGGCGCAGGGCGGAGGCGTCGGCATAGCCCTGGGCCTTGGCAAATTCGTCGGTCATGTCGGGCCGCACCCGGCGGGTTATTTTACGGACCTTAATGTGGAACACCGCGTCTTTTCCCGCCAGCTCCGGGGCATACTGCTTAGGGAAGGTGACGGCAATGTCCCGCTCACCGCCCACAGTCAGCCCGGCCACCTGCTCCTCAAACCCGGGGATGAAGTAGCCGCTGCCCAGCAGCAGGGGGTACTCCTCCGCCTTGCCGCCCTCAAAGGGTACGCCGTCCACGAAGCCCTCAAAGTCCAGCGCCACCTCGTCGCCCATGGCGGCCTTCTCCGGGTGCTCTTCGGTGAGATGATTCTGCAAATATTCCCCGATGGCGGCGCTCACATCGTCGTCCGACAGCTCCACCTGGGGTCGGGGGGCGGAAAGCCCCTTGTACTGCCCCAACTTCACCTCTGGGTAGAGGTCAATGAGGGCGCTGAACACATAGCCCTCCGGCCCGATAGACTCCACGCTCAGCTCCGGGGCCCCGGCCACGCTGATGTCCTCCTGGCGCACGGCCTCCACCAGGGCGATGGGGAAGGTGCTGTTCACTGCGTCCTGGTAAAACACATCGGCCCCGTGCTTCTGCTCCATCTCCTCGCGGGTGGGCAGGGAGCCGTCCTCCTTCTTAAACAGCGCCTTGCTCTGCGCGTAAGCCTCCTCCAGGGCCTTTTCCCAGGCCTCCTGCTCCACCTGAATGGTCAGCACCACCCGGCGATTCTCTTTATCTTCCCGTTTCAGCAGCATACTGCGTCCTCCTCAAAATTCGACATAGTATAGACATTATAATATAACCAGCACCCTTTCCGCAAGCCGCCGTGCACAAAAATTGTTAAAAATCAGTGACATTTTCGTCCCCCCTATGGCGTCCGCCGGGAAATGTGTTATAATAGCCGAGATACCCTTGTGGATAGAGTTGGAGGATATTCATGCAAAAAATCAAGCAATTCATCAAAACGCACAAGCACATGTGGTGGGGGCTGTACCTGCCTGTGTACCTTATGCTGTACTTCATCGTGGAGCATGTGGTCACGGACAATTACTGGGCCACCCAGACCGCCATCGACGACTATATCCCCTTCTGCGAGTATTTCGTCATACCCTACGACAGTTGGAGCATCCTGCTGTTTCTTTTGGGCGTGTTTTTCATCGTGAAGGACCCGGAGAGCTTTCGCCGCTACATGTGGTTCATTGCCATCGCCTACACCACGGCCACCCTCTTTTGCTTCATCGTGCCCAACGGCCAGGACCTGCGCCCGGCGGAGCTGCCCCGGCACAACATCTGCACCTGGATCCTGCAAATGACCTGGGCCGCCGATAACAACGCCAATGTTTTCCCCAGCGTCCATGTGCTGGGCGTGGTGGCGGCCATCTCCGCCATGTGGCACTCCCCGAAGCTGAAGCGGGCCTGGCAGATTGTGGGCACCGTGTGGTTCGTCATCATCGCGGCGTCCACCCTGCTTGTAAAGCAGCACGCCTTCATCGATTTGGTTGCCGCCCTGGTGTGGGGCGCCGTGGTCTATGTCATCGTCTATGTCATCATCGGCCATAAGAGAGATAAAATGGGCCTGCGCTGCGGCGCGGAGGACCCAGGAAAGGAGCCAGGTCATGACCATTCCCCAGACCCCCGTATTTGAGGGCATCACCGAGGAGGAGTGCCGCCGCATCTACGAGTGCTTCGGCGTCCAGGAGCGGAGCTTCGGCCCCGAGGAGCGCATTTATGACTTTGAAAATGGCGGCCACAGCATCGGCATCTTAGTCTCCGGCTCCGCCATCGTGGAGCGCGTAGACCGCCGGGGCGACCGCACCATTTTGGAGCACCTGCTCCCCGGCGGCGTGTTCGGCGAAATGCTCATGTTTCAGAATGCCCTGGGCGACAGCATTGATATAGCCTGCGAAAAGCCCTGCTCCGTCTGGTTTTTCCCCCAGGAAAAGCTGGAAAACCGGTGCGAAAAGAACTGCGGCCATCACAACCGTATGATCGAGAATATGTTCCACCTCATCGCTGAAAAGGCCACGGCCCTTTCCGAGCGGGTGGAGGTGCTCAGCCGCCGCAGCATCCGTGACAAGCTCCTGGGCTACTTTTCGTTGCAGCAGGCCAAAAACGGCGGCAGCTTCACCCTGCCCTTTTCCCTCAGCGCCCTGGCCGACTACATATCCACCGACCGCAGCGCCATGATGCGGGAGCTGAAAAAGCTGCGGGAAGCGGGCGCCGTGCAGGTGGAGGGGCGGAAAGTGACGATTTTAGACCCCGAACTTGTCCCGGACTAGAATCATTCAGGTTGCCGATAAATTGAGAGCATTAAGATAATGGTAAGGAAGGGTGTGTGAGGGAAACCCAAGAAGGGTGTCCCTCACCATTAAAATCAGTCTAATCGGGGCGAAAAGACTTTTTCGTTCCGCTGATTGACGAACAGCCGAAAAGATGTTAAAATAAACTGAATGTGAACTCCGTGAGAAAGAGAGCGCATACCCTGCGAACAATTCAACCAGGAAGGAAGAGAGCAATATGTATCGCATTGTTACGAAAACAGCCCTGAAGCCTACCGTGATCCTGTATGAGATCGAGGCTCCCATGGTGGCCAAGAAGGCCCAGCCGGGTCAGTTCATCATCCTGCGCGTGGATGAAAACGGTGAGCGTATCCCCATCACCATCCACGACTACGACCGGGAGAAGGGCACCGTCACCATCATCGTTCAGACCGTGGGTGCCACCACCGAAAAGCTCAGCCACAAGCAGCAGGGCGACTGCCTGCACGACTTCGTGGGCCCCCTGGGCAAGCCCACCGAGACCGAGGGCAAGAAAAAGGTGTGCGTGGTGGGCGGCGGCGTCGGCTGCGCCATCGCTTATCCCGTGCTGAAGAAGTTCCACGACTGCGGGGCCGAGGTCCACGCCGTGGTGGGCTTTAAGAGCAAGGATGTTGTGATCTTGGAGGATAAGTTCAAGGCTGTCTCCTCCGTCCTGAAGGTCTGCACCGACGACGGCTCCTACGGCCAAAAGGGCCTTGTCACCGAGGCCCTGAAAGAGCTGCTGGATGCGGGCAATGTCTATGATGAGATTTTCGCCATCGGCCCCATGGTCATGATGAAGTTCGTCTGCAAGACCACCGAGCCCTACGGTATGCCCACCACCGTCTCCATGAGCCCCATCATGATCGACGGCACCGGCATGTGCGGCGGCTGCCGCCTGACCGTGGGCGGCGAGACTAAGTTCGCCTGCGTAGACGGCCCCGACTTCGACGGCCACAAGGTGGACTGGGACCTGGCCGTGAAGCGCAACCAGATGTATCACGACTTCGAGGTACACAAGCACGAAGAGGTCTGCAACCTCTTTAAAAAGGAGGTAAAGTAACATGGCTGTGAATATGCGTCAGGATAAGAACCCCATGCCTTCCCAGGACCCCAATGTCCGCAATCATAATTTCCTGGAGGTGGCCCTGGGCTACACCGAGGAGCAGGCTCTGGACGAGGCTGCCCGGTGCCTTAACTGCAAGGCCCACCCCTGCGTCAACGGCTGCCCCGTGAATGTCCGCATCCCCGAGTTCATTCAGAAAATCGTGGAGAAGGACTATGAGGGCGCCTATCAGGTCATTCACCAGACCAGCTCCCTGCCCGCCGTCTGCGGCCGCGTCTGCCCCCAGGAGAGCCAGTGCGAGATGCACTGCGTCCGTGGCAAGAAGGGCGAGGCCGTGGGTATTGGCCGCCTGGAGCGCTTCGTGGCCGACTGGCACAACGCCCACAGCACCGAGGCCCCCGAAAAGCCACAGTCCAACGGCCATAAGGTAGCCGTGGTGGGCTCCGGCCCTGCGGGCCTCACCTGCGCCGGTGACCTGGCTAAGAAGGGCTACGATGTCACCGTGTACGAGGCTCTGCACCTGGCCGGCGGCGTGCTGGTGTACGGCATCCCCGAGTTCCGTCTGCCCAAGACCATCGTGCAGAAGGAAGTGGACGGCCTCAAGGCCATGGGCGTGAAGGTGGAGACCAACATCGTCGTGGGCCGCACCATCACCATCGATGAACTGCTGGAGGAGAATGGCTTCGAGGCCGTGTTCGTGGGCTCCGGCGCGGGCCTGCCCATGTTCATGCACATCCCCGGCGAGAACCTCAAGGGCGTGTATTCCGCCAACGAGTTCCTTACCCGTATCAATCTCATGAAGGCCTATAAGCCCGACTCCGACACCCCCATCATGGCCCTGGAGGGCAAGAAGGTGGCCGTGGTGGGCGGCGGCAATGTGGCCATGGACGCTGCCCGCTGCTCCAAGCGCCTGGGCGCCGAGGTCTATGTGGTCTACCGCCGTGGCATGGAGGAGCTTCCCGCCCGTCACGAGGAGGTGGAGCACGCCATCGAGGAGGGCGTCATCTTCAAGACCCTCAATAACCCCGTCCAGATCAATGGCGACGAGCAGGACTGCGTGAAGTCCATGACCTGCATCGAGATGGAGCTGGGCGAGCCGGATGCCTCCGGCCGCCGCCGTCCCGTGGAGAAAGCTGGCAGCGAGTTTGAGCTGGATGTGGACGCCGTTATCATGTCTCTCGGCACCACCCCCAACCCCCTCATCAAGTCCACCACCAAGGGCCTGGAGGTCAATAAGAAGGGCTGCATCATTGTCAATGAGGACGGCCTCACCTCCCGTGAAGGCGTCTACGCCGGCGGCGATGCCGTCACCGGCGCCGCCACCGTCATCCTCGCCATGGGCGCCGGCAAGCTGGGCGCCAAGTCCATCGACGAGTACCTGAGCAAGAAGTAAGTAATACATAAAAATACCGTCCCCCTGGGGACGGTATTTTTATGTCGGTCTGTCAAAGAACCCCCGCTTTCACGCAGCGAAAGCGGGGGTTCTTTGACAGACTGAAAGCTCCCTCCCGGTCCTCGCCGGGAGAGATTTTTTTTGCTGCTTATTTCTCGCGGTTCATTCCATAGATCAGCTCCATGCCCCGTAGCAGCAGGCCTTCATCATAGATGAACTCCCTGCGGCAGTGGGGGACGATGTAGCCCGCCAGGCCGCCGGTGGCCAGGAGCGTGCATTTCTGCCCCAGCTCCGCCTCGAACCGCTCCGCCAGCCCGTCCATCATGGCCGCCGCGCCGAATACCGCGCCGCTCTGCATGGATTCCAGCGCCGTGCCGCAGATAGCCCGCTTCGGCACCTGGATGGATACCGACGGAAGCTGCGCCGTGCCCGCGAACAGGGCCTGTATGCCCAGCCTCACCCCGGCCAGGATCGCCCCGCCGATGTACCGGCGGTCCTTGTCCACCACCGTCACCGTGGTGGCGGTGCCCATGTCAAAAATGATGGCCGGCAGCGGGTACTCCGCCGCAGCCGCCGCGTCCGCCGCCAGGATGTCGTTTCCCAGGGTGTCCGCCTCCGGGATGGCCAGCGTCAGCCCGCTTTTCGACCGGGGCGTCACCACATAGGGCACGATGCCCGTCAGCCGCTGCACCACCTGGGATAAAACTGGCACCAAAACCGGCACCACGGAGCAGATCACCGCCCCGCTCACCCCGCCCAGGTCCACTCCCTCCCGGGCAAAGAGACTGGCCGCCAGGGTGTAATATTCCTCCACCGGGCGCTCCGGCACGGTACCCAGGCGGTAAAGCCTGCGTCCCCGTCCCTCGCCCTCCGACAAGCCGAAAACAATGTTGGAGTTGCCTATATCCACGGTCAGCAGCATTTCAACCACCGCCTCACTTCTTCTTGCCGATGGTGATGAGCTGGGAGATCACCGGGGCCAGCACCACATTCACGCCGATCTCCAGCAGGAAATTGCCGCCCGCCAGGCCCAGGATCATGTAAGACCCGGCGTTTTCGTAGCCCATAGCGGCGGCCCAGCCGTTAAGCGTTTCCATAAAGAACACCAGGCACCCCAGCAGGAACACGCCCGTGTTCACCACCGGGCACACGATGGCCGCCACGATGATGCCGACCCACCGATTTTTCTTGCTCAGCGCCGTGTACACCAGCCCGGCGATAAGGCCGCACAGCGTACCTTTCACCAAAACCGTCACAATGGTCCCCAGGGGATTGACCGCCAGGAACGCCGCCGCCTGCCCTGCAATGAGGATCACCGCGCCGGACATAAGCCCCAGCCACGCGCCGACCTTCCAGCCGTAAACCGCCGCGCCCACCACAATGGGCACCAGGGACACATTGATGTTCAGCCCCCCGATTTGGAAGGAGCCGCCCAACAATTGCAGCACCAGCACAATAGCGGTGAACACACCGGCGCCCACCAAGTTCTTTGTTTTCTGATTCACTTTTCAAACCTCCTGCTGCCGCTCCGGCCAACCCGGATGCAGCGCATATTTTAAGCGCAACGCGCCGAAGGCATTGTACCCCAACCGCGCCCAAAATGCAAGACAATTTTTTCACGAACTCGTATAAGCCCATAAAAACCACCCGTAGGGCGGGCTGACCACAGCCCGCCGTCCTCCGCAAAAACTAATAAATCTCCCGATGCTTTTGCATCGGGAGATTTATTAGTTTTTAATCGTCGTAATCCGAATCAACATCAAAATCAAGCACTTTCCATGCTCCTCCTATTTTTACCAAATACATATCGTATGTATTTCGGACTGTCTGATCTTCGCCCTTGATTTTCATTTTCACGACAAATTCTTTGGCCGCCGAAATACTATCTTTATCTATAAACCCATTCATATCCAGGTTTCTGATCAAACTGGAATTTTCATCCAGAAATTTCTTTAAAGAAAGGTCTTTTTCTCTTGTAACTTCTGTTGTTATCTTATACTTTCCCACTAAATCTTCCAGGGTTTCCTTATAGTATTTGTCCTTTGCTTTAAAGAAACTGCCCCATGAGGTGATGCTTTCATCGTACTTGTCACTCATGGAGTCAAAAAAGTCTTCTTCGTCATCGTAATACTCCAACTGTTTTTCTTTCCAGTCGTATGCCGTTAATTTTGCCTGCATTTTGGAATTGCCAAAAAAACCATTGCAGTAACGCTTTGCTACAGAGGCTGCATTTCCCTGGCTTAGCAGGATAATCCCTGCAATAATGACAACCATGGCGGCACCTAAAATTGCGGATGATTTTTTCCACTTTTCTGCCGAAAATGCGTTTTTGATGTTTACAATGATTTTCTGCGCGGTATTTGTTTTCCCGTTTGCGGCCTCCTGCTCAGGTAAAACAGCCGTATTGTCCTGCGGGGTATCTTGCGTTTCGGGGTTGCTTTCTGCATCAACCATCGGATGCAATCCATGTTTATACTCCATTGCTTTTCCTCCGTTTCTTTTTTTGCATTTTCTCTTTTGATAATCTCATAATATAACAAAATGTTATATATCAATAAAACATTTTGTTTTGTCTATACTTTTTGTGACACCCAAAAAAGGAGACACAAAGCCATGTATAGACGCATCCGCGACCTGCGGGAGGACCGGGACCTGCTGCAAAAAGACCTGGCCGCCTACCTGCAATGCTCCCAGGTCTGCTATTCTTATTATGAAATGGGCAAGCGCGACATCCCCACCGATGTCCTCCTCCGCCTGGCGGATTTCTACGCCACCAGCACCGACTACCTCCTGGGCCGCACCGACCAATTCGATCCCTATCCTGCACCTGAACAATAACCCCCGCACCAATTCAAAATCATCCGTAGGGGCGACCCTTGCGGTCGCCCGCTTGCCGCACTTCGTGTAACCTTTCGTAGGGGTCGGCGTCCTCGACGACCCGTCTGTACGCACTATCATGTTATGCGTAGGGCGGGGTGCCCTCACCCCGCCGCCCGACATCGTACCGCACTCCCCCGGCAGGGCACACGGGCCCTGCCCTACAAAATAATATAATGTAGGGCGGCACCTATGTGTGCCGCCGACCACCGCATCCCTTGTGCCTTCAAATGCCTCCGGCGGGGCGCTTTCTGTCACCAGCGACAGAAAGTGCCCAAAGAACGCCGCCAAAACCCATGGTTTTGGAATCCTTGCGCGGGCACGGTGCGGAATGTGTCGGGACCTTTCGACCCCGCGAATAAAAATGTACAACCCCGCCCCGTGCTTTCGCACTGTCCCTGCGTCTATCCACCGCGACGCGCTCCGCGCTTGTGCTGCCTGTCCAAACAGGGAAAATCCGCAGTTCTACCGTGCGGCGCGATGTGGGCATCGCGCCCTACGAAATTCTATCGGTAAACGGTGCGTAGGGCGGGGTGCCCTCACCCCGCCGCCCGTTGCCCACCGCACCCCTTGCCCCCCCATCTTTCCACTTTCAACTTTCCTCTTTCCTCTCTCCTCCGCACCTCCGTCCTCAAAAAACCTATAAAGGCCGCCTTTTCTCAAGGCGGCCTTTATAGGTTTGAGGATAGAAAGGAAAAGCAATTCATGTATGGAATTACTATGGGCATACTATACTCCGCCCCCGCCCCATTGTAAAGCGACAAGTGTTCATTTTTCCATGAGAACATGTCATGTTCAAATAATGCCATCGGTTGACAAGGGCACCTGTTGCAAAAGCTATTGCATTTTCCGTAAAAACGGCGTATAACACATGTATGACATAATAACATGGAACTATGAAAGGAGGGCGGCCCATGGAGACCAAGAAATTAGAGGCTCTGGTCACAGCCGTGCGCACGGGCAGCTTTACCCGGGCGGCGGAGGTGCTGGGCTACACCCAGTCCGGCCTCACCCACATGATGAACAGCCTGGAAAAGGACATCGGCTTCGCCCTCCTGGTGCGCAGCCGCAACGGCATCCGCCTCACCGCCGCCGGGGAGCGGGTCCTGCCCATGATCGAGGACTTCCTCCGGGCCGGGGACACCCTGGAGCGGGAAATTCGCCTCATCAACACCCGCCGGGAGGAGACCATCCGCGTGGGCTCCTACGCCAGCATCGCCATGCACTGGCTGCCCGAGCTGATCCAGCGCTTCCGTGACCGCCACCCGGATGTAGCCGTGGACATCCAAATGGGCAGCGTCCAGGAGGTCTACGGCTGGGTCCGGGAGGACAAGGTGGACATGTGCTTCGCCTCCCGCCAGGAGGGTGCCAATTTTGACTGGATCCACCTGCGCAATGACCCCCTTTTAGCCATCCTCCCGCCGGACTACGACCTGCAAGGCCGCTCCAGCCTGCCCGTCTCCTGCCTGGAGGGCATGGACTTCCTCATGCCGTCCCTGGGCTTCCACCTGGACATCATGCGCGCCCTGGGCACGGTGCAGCCCAATATCCAGGAGACCCATGTCAGCGACAGCGTCATCATCTCCATGGTGGAGCACGGCCTGGGGGCCAGCATCCTGTCGGAGCTGGTGCTCCGTGGCCGCCGGGATAATGTGGTGGCCGTGCCCATGGACCCGCCCGCCGTCCGGGAGTTGGGCATCGCCGTGCGTTCGCGCAAGGAGCTGCGCCCCATCGTCCGCCGCTTCATCGCCGAGACCAAAGAGATTTTGGAGAGCTTGAATTTATGAATTTTGAACCTGTCACCCCGCAAAACGCGGAAAAATTAAGACCTTATTATATAAATTGCGATTACCGCCTGTGCGAATACTCCGTGGGCGTGAAGCTCATGTGGGGCAGCGTCCTGCACCCGGCCTATTGCGAGGCGGCGGGCTGCCTGATCATCCGCAACGAAATTGATGGCCGCTACCAGTTCGATTTCCCCGTCTCCGGCCCGGAGGGGGATGTGGATGCGGCCCTGACCCTCATCGAAAAATATTGCACCGAGCAGGGCGTGCGCCCGGTGATCTCCGTGGTGCCGGAGCAGGAGGCCACCCGGCTCTTTCTCCGCTACCCGGTGGTGCGGCTCATTAACGAGCGCCCCTGGAAGGACTATATCTACCGCCGGGAGGACCTGGCAAACTTCGCAGGCCGCCGTTACAGCGGTCAACGCAACCATATCAATAAATTCCGCAAGCTCTTCCCGGACGCGGAATATGTGCCCCTGACCGGGGCGGAAGCACCGCTTTTGGAGCGTTTTTGGCAGGACTACGGCGCGGAGTTTTCCAAAGAAAGCGCCATCGCCCGAAACGAGCTGCGCTTGGCGAAGGAGAGGCTGCACCACCTCTCCGGCGACTGGGTCGTGGCCGGGGGCCTGCTCCACCGGGGCCGCTTAGTCGCCATCAGCATGGGCGAGCAGTGCGGTGCCACCATGCAGATCCACATCGAAAAGGCCTTGTACTCCTGCCCCGGTGCCTACCCCACCATGGTCCAGGCCTTCGCCCGGCATTGCGACGAATCCGTCCGGTGGATGAACCGGGAGGACGACGCCCGGGACAAGGGCCTGCGCACCTCCAAAATGCAGTACCTCCCGGCGTATTTGGCCGGCAAGCTCTGCTTCGAGGTGGGCAGCGAGTTAGACCGCCTCCGCGAGATCCCCACCCTAAAAACAGACCGCCTGACCCTGGACGCCCTGACAGAAAAGGACAAATCGTCCTATAACGCCCTCTGCCTGGACGACGACCGTAACCGCCTCTGGGGCTACGATTGGCACAAGGACTACGACGGCACGCCCATAGAAGACTATTTCTTGAAAATCGCCCAAGAGGACTTTGACCTGCGCCGCTGCATAAATTTCGCCGTCCGCCTGGACGGAAACTGCATCGGCGAAGCAGTGCTGTATAACCTGGACTGGCGGGGCGGCGCCGAGCTGGGCTGCCGCATCGCTCCGGAGTACGCCGGCCACGGCTATGGCACCGAAGCCTTCGCCGCCGCCGCCCATTGGGCCCTCTACGGCCTGGGCCTTACCCGCATAGTCGCCAAATGCTTTAAGGGAAACGCCGCCTCCCACAAAATGCTGTCTAGATGCATGCGCCCCACCACCCAAGACAACACCTATTTCTATTTCGAGAAAACCATCTAACCCCCCTTGTACCCCTCCGTAGGGGACGATGCCCACATCGTCCCGCCCCACCGCACCTCTTGTTACCCTCCGTAGGGGCGACCCTCGCGGTCGCCCGCGGGCGGGGCAGAGCCCCGCCCCTACGCACATCATGAAAACACACCGCACCTCTTGTAAAATACAATGTCATTGCGAAGCCAGTGCGCACACTGGCTGTGGCAATCCGTAACCTCCGTCCCCCAAGCCTCCCCTGCGTAAGGGGAAATCGCCGAAGCGCCGCCAGTGGCGGATGAAGCGAGGCGGTTTCGAGGAAGTGCCCCGATTGGCGGGCACGACAGTGCCCGGGAATCGGCTGGCACGACGGTGGGCAGGCTGGCACGGCGAAGCCGTGACTGAGGGGTCGACTACCGCACCTCTTGCACCCCCACCCCCATCTTTCCCCTTTCCACTTTCCCCTCCCACCATCCCTCCCGGGCGTATGCCCGGCTCTTTTTTTGCCCATACTATACCCATAAATCGGAAAAACGGAGGGGCACTATGAACCGACCCTTTGAAGAAAAATGCCGCCAATTGGACGACCTGCTGGGCGTGGGCCGCTGCTTCGACATGGTGAGCCGTGAGCTCTGTGTCGGGGGCCGCCGGGCCAAGCTTTGGGTGGTCAACGGCTACGCCAAAGACCTACTCTTAGAACGGGCCGTAGAAAAGCTCCAGGCCCTGCCCAACCTTTCGGGCATCCCCGACCTGGACACCCTCTTGCGCCGCCATGTCACTGTCTGCGACGCCGAGACCTGCCGCGACCGCATGCGGGCGGCCACGGATGTGTTCGCGGGCAAGACCCTCCTGGTGGTGGAGGGCTTCGACGGCGGCCTCGTGCTGGACGCCAAGGAGTACCCCACCCGCTCCGTCCAGGAGCCGGACTCCGGCAAGGTCCTCCGGGGCAGCCACGACGGCTTCGTGGAGAGTATCATGGAAAACGCCGCCCTCCTGCGCCGCCGCATCCGCGACCCGGCCCTGACCCTGGAGCGGGTGCGGGTCAGCCGGCGCTCCCAGTGCGATGTGGCCCTGTGCTACCTGGAGGGCAAGGCGGACCGCAAGCTCCTCTCCCAGCTCCGCGAAAAGCTCCGCAGCGCCCCCATCCGGTCCGTCGCCATGAGCCAGGAGACCATCGCCGAGGCCATCGCCCCCCGCCAGTGGTATAACCCCTTCCCCAAGACCCGCTACACCGAGCGTCCGGATGTAGCCACCGCCTCCCTGATGGAGGGCAACATCCTCCTGCTCATCGACAACACCCCCGCCGTCATGATCCTCCCCGTGTCCCTCCTGCGCTTCAACGAGGAGATCAACGACTACTATTTCCCGCCCCTGGTGGGCACCTACCTGCGCATTATCCGCTTTTTCGTCATGCTGCTGAATGTCATCATCACGCCCCTGTGGTATCTCCTGGCCACGGACCCGGCGGGCCTGACCCCGCCCTGGGACTTCCTCTTGGTGGAGGGGGACTACGCCGTGCCCCTGGCTCTGCAGCTGCTGCTGGTGGAGCTTATCATCGATGTGCTGAAGCTGGCGTCCCTGAATACCCCTGATGTGCTGGGCAATTCGTTCAGTATGCTGGGCGCGCTGATCTTAGGCGATTTCGCGGTGCAATCCCGGTGGCTGGTGCCGGAGGTGCTGGTGTATATGGCCTTCGTGGCTGTGAGCAACTTCGCCCAGCACAGCTTCGAGATGGGCTACGCCTGTAAGCTCTGCCGCATGGCCCTGCTGCTGTGCGCCTTCGCCCTGCGCTGGTGGGGCTTTGCCCTGGGCCTGGTGGGCGTCCTGGTCCTCATGGCCACTGCCAAACCCATAGCCGGCCGCGGCTACCTCTACCCCCTGATCCCCTGGGACGCCAAAGCCCTCCGCTCCCTACTCCTCCGCCGCCCCGCCAAAAAGGATAACACATAAAACAAACCTGGCGAAAAAACCTCGTTTTTTCTGCCAAAAGGCTTGCAGTCTGCTGCGCGCATAATTTTGCCGCAAGCGACAAAATTCCACACTTGCAGCCTGAGAGGTATTTTTCCCCACGCGCATGTCGCGGT
>CAVJNL010000050.1:0-13502 GCA_963650985.1 Clostridium sp. CAG:413 | reverse complement strand
CTGGCGGCGCTGGAGGCGGCGCTCCGCCAGGGCCACAAAAGCACGGCCTTGACTATCAGCCGCATGGCCAATGGTGCTCTCTCCGTGAACAGCCCCAGAGCGTACTTGGGAAAAGTCAAATTGCAGGGCCGCAAGACTTGGATGCAGTACATGGTCCGCAATGATGCGGAAAGCGTTGAGGATGCGCCGCTGGAGGAGTATATCCACCATCTCAGTTTTTGGGTCAGATCAGCATAGGAGGTTTTGACATGTTCGGAAAGAAAAAGGCACCGTTGCCGGAGGGCATCCGGCTCATGCACTATGAGGGCCTGCCCGGCTTTGCTCAGGATGCGCCCTGCTTTATGGAGCGAACGGCGGAGGCGCTGGTGTTCCGCCGGGTGGAGGGCCCCAGCGTGACCCTGCCGCTGGCCAAGGTTGACAGCCTGGACATCATGGATGAGCGCAATTTTGCGGCCAAGTACAGAGGCACCAGTCCAAACACTTCCCGCACCAATGCGGTCAAGTGGTATGCCGTTTTCACCTATGGGGACAAGCATGTGGCCGTCTGGTTTCTGGGCGGCAAGGAAAGCAAAGAGCTCTATGCCCTCAAAAAGCAGATAGGCACCACGGGCGGCACAGGCCAGGACATCACCCTATAATGCAAAAAAGCCGGAGAGGTTTGACCCTCTCCGGCTTTCATCTTATTCAGTGGTTTCCTGCTCTGCGGCAGTCTCCTCCGGCAGTGCGCCAGAGGTCTTGCTCAAGATCAGATTTTTCAATTTCACAAATACATCTTTGGCGTAGAGCACATAGGCCGTGAGCAGCGCCAGGTTGGAGGCGGTCATCAAGTTCACGGTCTGCCCGTCCACATCAATGGCGATGATGTCCGGGTTGAGCCAGCCCGCCATATAAAAGGCAACGAAACAGGCCGCCACAATGCTGCCCTTGATGATGCCGTTGCGGAGTTTCACCCTGTCGAAACTGCCGTCAAAGAGGGCGTTGAGGCCGCCCAGCACGATGTTGACGGCCACCAGGAGCACCATGCCAACGGCCAGATGGATGATGGAAGTAGTCATAGATTTCCTCCTTTACCCCACCAGCGTGAGGTCCTTGATGTTGACAGCCGCCGTGACCACGCCATTGATGCCGATGACCACACGGGAGCCGTCAATCTGGATGACGGTGTAGGTGTTGGTGTAGACAAAAGAGGCCAGGCTGCCGCCGTTGTAGGTCTTGGCTCCTTTGGCCACCTTGACCTTGGAGCCCTTGACGATGGCCTGAGCCGCCGCCTTGACATCAGCGGCATCCACCCAGCCATAGACGGTGGAGGAGCTGCCGGTGGTCTTGATGAGGTGGTAGGGGTGCTTGCCGGACTTGGCCACGGCGGTGACCTTGGCCTCACCGGGCTTGCAGCTCTTGCCGTTGACGGCCATGGAGCTCACATAGTGCTTGGTGCCCGTAAAGGTCACCACGGAGCCCACAGCAAGCCCAAGAGCGGGCTTTTCATCCTTGCCGGGCGTGGATGCCTCCCCGCTGCCGGAGGTCTTAGAGGCCGTCCCAAGGCGGGCATTGACCTCTGCCGCAATCTGGCCGTGTCTGTTATACAGATAGTCACCGGGGCAGGCCTTGTTGGCAAACCAGCGGTGTACGGTCATGTTCTGCTTGTCCACCTGGCCGATCAGGGACTTGTCCGCTTTCCACTTGAGCTCCTTGATGCCGTTGCGCTGGCAGATATCCACGCACAGGTTTACAAGGGCCTTGTACGCCGCATCCGTCACCGCATAGGGGTGGGTGGCATCGCTGGCCACCTCAATGGTGACGGCTCTGTTGTCATTGCTGCCGGAGGAGGAGCACCAGGAGCGATCTTTTTCCTCAACAGACAGGCCAATGGAGCCGTCCTTGCCCACCACATAATTGGCGGAGCAGTCCCGGTCCGTGGTGGCGAAGTAGTCGCACCCCTGTTTGGCGGTCCACTGCCCCACAATGCAGTGGATGGTGATGGTGTCAATGACATGGTTTCTGGGGCTGTTCTTGTGGGGGGACAGCCGGGTATAAGTAACCAGCTTGCTATTGCTCAAAGCGTTGCATCTCCTTTACTCAATCTTTCAGCACGATCTCAGCGGCCCGGAGGGCCGCATCAGCACCGTACTTGTCCGCAAACTTGTTGAGAAAACGCTGGGCGTATTTCGCCCGGTTTTCATTCTTGCTTTTCCAGTAGTAAAAGCCGCCCCAGGCACCGTCTGTCACAAAAGAGGTGCCGGTGAGCGCCGCAATGGCTGTGACATCGTGGTCCGTGAGCGTCCCCACTATCGTGGTGATGCAGAGGAGGACGGAGATGCAGATGTGCAGCACCAGCATTTTCTTTGAAAACTCCATGTGTCCCCCTCTCTGGCTCAGGGCTGGGAGGAGGGGCTCTTATCGTCCCGGACATCCAGCTCACGCAGGGCGTTGACCAGCGCCGTGACGGTCCCATTGCCGCCCAGAGCATGATACTCTTTATACATGGCATTGACATTTTCAAGCCCGTGCAGAGTTATCCAGCCCCGCTCCTCATAATGATAGTAGGATTGCACGATGCGGTCACGGAGGAGGGCCTGGACACCCAGCTCCACCGCTTTCTGCCTTTCGTCCGCCTGTTTGTATTTCTTGTAGAGGTAGCCAACGGCGGGGACGGCTACCACAGTGATGATGGTGGAGATGATAGACCAGTAGCTCCTCAGCGTTTCCAGCATCCTTTTTGTCCTCCTGTTGTTCAAAAATAAGAGGGGCGCACCGCACAGGTGCACCCCTCTTGCTGGGCTGGGGCTTTAGACCTCAACCTCCAGGTCTGCCAGGATTTCCTCTACTTGCTTACGCAGCAGAGCGGGCACCTGGTCAATGGTCTTGCGGCCCTTGATGATGAGGGTAGCATACACAACAGCCATGTCTTGCACCTCCTTTCTCAGCAGAAATAAAGCAAGCCGCAGGCGGAGCTCACGCATCGGCGCTCTCCTCCAGCAGCTTGGCAACAGCATCACGCAGGTTGGCGGGGACATCATCCAGGGTCTTGAGGCCCTTGCGGATGAGGGCGGCATACACCTTAGCCATTCTCTCCACCTCCTGCCAGCAGCTCATAGACCTCCGTGAGGGCCACCTGGGTGTTGGTCAGGTCCTCCTCCGTGGCCTGGAGCCGGGTCTTGAGCTCTTTGTTTTCCTTGGTCAGCTCCTCCAGGGAGCGCTTGCGCTCATGCTTTGCCTTGAGGCTCGTGTTGTCATACTGAACAGCCATTATTCAAAAGCACCTCCGATGTTAGAAATATAGCCGCCGGTGTCGCTGGCTCCACGCTCAACAGAGAGCTTGAAGTTGAAAGCAAAACCGTTGGCGGCGGTCTTATTGGTAAACACATGGTTTGCGCCGTTCTTGACATCCGCCGTGGCATCCTCCCAGACGGGGGTGGTGTCCTTGGCGTTGTTGGTGACCAGCACCTCCATGACCACATCCGCAGGCAGGGAGCCCACGATGTTCATGACCATCACAGAGATGTCATCATCCGCCTCCAGCGGCGCTGCCAGCGTGACAGTGGCCTTGGTCACCTTTTTGGCAAAGGTCACCGTGTAGGCGGTGCTGTCGGCCTTGCCGTCATTGGCCACCACCTTGAGGGTGTGGGAGCCGTTGAGGATTTTCTGCCAGTTGGCGGTGGTGACGGCCTGGAAAGTGTTGACCTGGCCCAGGGTGACGGTGTAGGTGCGCTTGAGCACATTGTCCAGATACTCCTTGACCGTCACGGTGTCCCCGTCCGCATCGCTGACGGTGTACTGGAAGTTAAAGCCCGCCGTCTTGGTGCCCAGGTCAGCGCCGTTGGCCGTGGAGCTGGTGATGGTGGGCGCAGTGTTGACGGACACAGTGCCGTCATCGCTCACAGAGAGGGTGGAGGGGAGAGTGAAAGCGGGGCGGGACCCGAAGGTGTTGGTGCAGCTGCCGTAGTAGACATTGCCATTGGAGTCCAAGTAGCAGGCGTTGTAGGTGTTGTACGTGTTCGGGGAGCGGGTCCACTGAACGCAAGCGGAGCCGTTCATGTAGGCGATCTGGAGAGAGCTGGCGATGTCCAGCGCCGTGCCCTCCGTGTTGGCGTAGCTTGCCGTTCTGCCCAGCTCAGTGACGGACAGCAGGAAGATGGCCCGCTCCAGCGTGCCAACGGTGGTGCTGCCGTTGCCGGGGGTGTACTTGATTTTCGTGGTGCCGATGACCCCACGGATGTCTGCATCAAGCAGGTTTTTGTAAGTGCTGTTGAGCCAGCTATCAATGGCGCTGGAGGCGTAGGCATTGACATTGGAGCTGTGCCACTGGCGGCTGTCATAGCAGTCCTTGCGGACCACCAGCGTGCGGCCCATGCCGTTGAGGGAGTTCTCATAGTTGTGCTTGGCAACATAGAAGCTCACCAGCTTGCCGTTTTCCTTGAGCTGGATGATACTGCCCACAGCTTTGTTGCCCAGGGTGGTTGTGGCCATAGATCAGATTTCCTCCTTTAGAATATTTTGCACACGGTCCCGCACCTGTTGGCGCAGGGTCCAAGTGTTGCCATGAGCGGCGTGGGCATCCCACGCCTGCCAGGATTGCAGGATTTGCTCACGGGTCACCAGGCCCGCCGGGTATTCCTTTTCCCAGTGGCGGAGCTTGGCACGCATCCGCTTGATGCTGCTGTGCCGCAGCTTGCGGATGACCTTGCCGCTCTCCGTCAAATAGGTGTGAAAGCCCAGAAAGTCAATGCCGTTGCGGATAGGAAAGATTTGGGTTTTCTCATTCAGTTCCAGCCCCAAGCTGTCCATGTAGGCCCGTATCTCCCGGAGGCAGAATTGCAAATATTCCTTGTCCGGGTGGATGAGGAAAAAGTCATCCATATAGCGGCCATAGTATTGGATGTGGAGCCGTTCCTTGACGAAGTGGTCAAAGTCATCCAGGAACAGGAGGGCAAAGAGCTGTGATGTCTGATACCCCAGCGGCAGGCCGTCAGAGCAGTCAATATAGATGCAAAGCAGGTCATAAACAACAGGCTCAAGGTCCAGCCTTTTGAGCTTTCCCTTGAGCTTGTCATGGTCAATGCTTGCAAAGAAATGGTGGACATCACACTTGAGCACCCAGCCCTCAGCGGTGTGGTGCTTATTCCAGTAGTCCGTGAAAAATCCTTTGAGCCGGTCCAGGCCGAAGTGCAGGCCCTTGTTCTTTTGGGATGCGTAGTTGTCCAGGATAAAACTGCGGGTGATGCGGTCATAGAGGAGATTGTCCACTATGGCGTGCTGGACCACCTTGTCCACAAAAGCGGGTGCCTGCACCAGCCTTTTCTTGGGCTCATAGACATAGAACACACGAAACACACCCGGCCTGTAAATCTTGGTTTTGAGGATATAGACCAGGTTGACGATGTTCTCAAGCAGGTGCACCTCATAGTGTGCGGTGGCGGCTCTGGAGCGTTTGCCCCGCCGGGCGGCAAGGTATGCCGCATAGATCACCGCAAAGGTGCATATTTCAGAAAATTTCATACAAACGGATGGCCCCCTATCAGTGTTCGGCTGGCCAGCCTCTCCTCATGCGCTGTGTAGGTGCCGCATGATAGGACCAGTAGCCCCGCCACTTTTCTGGAAAGCAGCGGGGCATCAGCGCAATGTGTTTGCCTTGGCCTCACCAAGGCTGGGTATGACCTCCTTTGATGTGATGGATGGCACGGTTTTGGGCTTTGGGCCTACTCAGTCAGGCCTTACCATCAGAGCGGGGCGGGACCCGTTGGTGTTGGTGCAGTTGTTGTTGTTGACATTGCCATTGGAGTTCAAGTAGTAGGCGTTGTTGGTGTTGTTCGTGTTCGGGGAGTACAGTGGAAAAATAGGTCATACCCAAATATAACAGCTCTCGGCTGGTATATCCTTTAGGTGCGGTGAGCCATGGCCTCAGCGATTTGCTGGGCCATCTGGCCCATTTTGGCAAGCTCCTGGGCGGTCTTGGCCTCCCGCAGAGCGGCGGCACGGTTGCTGTCATTGCGTTTCCAGTTGAAAGCCTTTTGACGCACCGGGCGCACCAGCTCTGCCCAGTAGTGGCACTGGTCACCAGAGATGTACTTGCGCTTGTAGCTCAGGTTGATGTACTGGTTGAGGGTGTCGCAGAGGACGATGACCTCATCAAGGTCCTTGAGGCGTTCCTCATACTCAGTTTCAAAATAGCGGCCATCAGCGGAGTTGCATTTCTGGAGGATGGCGCTGGCCATGCGCTGCATATCAGCGCACATGTGGAAAGTCTGGCTCTTGGGAAAGTGAGGCTTGCCGTCATCCTTGGATTTTTCAAAGAGCTCCTTTTCCACCATCTGGCCGTTTTCCATCACATAGGCTTTGACCTTGGTGTATTGGGGCTCTTTGACCTTGACCCGCTGGATGGTATAGTCCAGCAGATCAGTGGCAAGCGGTATGATGTCATAGTTGGGCATCTTAAAACTCAATCCTCCCTTGGCTTTCATTCCACACGCCGGTGACCACCACGCCGGAGAGGCTGGTGAAAGCCACGCTCCAGGAGTTGCCAGTGACATTGGTGTCATATTTTAGCTCCAGAGTGCGGACACGGGTGGCCAGGCTGGACAGGTCCGTGGTGTTGGTCTGGACCTGCCCCTCCAGCGTGGTCAACCTGGTGCTCAGAGGAGAAACAAGGGCCTTGATTTTCGCCCAGAGGCGTGCCGTCTGGAGGTCATCAAGATAGGACCTTTTTGCAGCCATGATGCTGGCCTCCTTTACTTGCAGATGTCATCCAGCTCTGTGTTGGTGATGGCCACAAGGTCAGAGGAAAGCATGTAGGCGGTCAGGTCCACCGTACCGGCCAGCACATCCCATGTGGTGCCATTCCAGGCCACATTGTCACCGGCGTTGACCCCGTGGGCCGCATCGGCGTTGACGATGTTCCACACATCGCCTTTCTTGTTGCCCGTGGTGGGCAACTCGTCATAGGTGTCCTTGGAGCCCTTATACTCAAGGGCGCTGGACATCTTGGCATCCACCTCATCCTTGGTGTAGGCATCCTCAATGCCGTAGCCCGCCAGGGAGGTGGCCGGGCTCTGCTTGCCCGCCGCCAGGTCATAGGCGGCCTTGACGGCGCTGGGCGTGGCGGCCTTGGTGTTGCTGGTGTCATCAGTAGCACTGGAGAGCTGCACCACGCCTTTCTGGCTGGTGGTGCCGTTCTTGACGGAGATTTTGCCGCCGCTGACATCCACATTGGTGCCAACGGTCACGCCGCCCTTGACGGAGGCACTGGCATCCGGCAGGGTGTAGTTGTTGGCGTTGGCCTCCACGCCGCCCAGCTTGGCCTTTTCCTCATCGGTGTAGTCATTGGCGCTCAGGCCCTTGCCCTCCACCTTGTCCACCTTGGTGGTGTCAGAGGGGTGCACATGGTCACCACGGGCAAAAGCGGTTTCCGTACCGGCGGCAGCGGTGCCGTCCATCTTGGGCGTGGTGCTGGATGCAGCAGCGCCCTCCGGCACATCCTTGGCGGTGATGTAGCCGCTGTCATTGGTCAGATCAGAGGTCTTGCTGGGCAGCTTAATGTTGGCAATGGCCGTGGCCACATAGGTCTTAACCTTACCCCACAGGTAAAGTACGCCATTCTCATCAAGCGCTTTCTTGGTATTCGCCATTTCGGTTGTCCTCCTTATGTGAGTAGTTTCTCAAGCTCCAGGTTGGTGATGGGGATGATGTCCGCATCACTGCCGGGAGCGCCCCGGGGGCCTTGCTTGCCCCTCAGATTGACAGGCTGGGGGTTTTCCTTGTTGCCGTCATTGGTCCAGCTCAGGGTGCACTCCTCGCCCTCCACAGAGGGATAGAAAGTGGTGCCGTCAAGGCCCTGCTTGCCGGTGTTGACATACTGCACGGAGCCAAAGCTGGCGTGCATCATGCCGCCGGTGGAGAGCTTGACCGCAATGGTCCTGGGCGTGGTTTCAAAGTTCACCGCATAGGTCACACTAAATCACCCCGCCTTTGAATATCTCCCCCACATTCACCCGCATGGGCTCACTGGCAACGGCGTTGCCCAGATTGTCCCGCAAGCGGATTTGCACCCAGACAGGCTCAAGCTCCGAAAAGAGGAGCGTGTCCTCCTGGGAGAGCGGCAGCGTGATGGTGCCGCTCTCCTGTTCATAGGTGACATCGGTGAGGTCCTTTTCCAGCACGGTTTGCCTGTTCTGCTGGAAAGTGATATACAGGGCGGAAATGGTGATTGCCTCCGGCAGCTCAAAAGTCAGCACAGGGTTTGTGCCTCTCCGCATCTTGTTCACCTCCGCATCTTAAAACTCAATTCGTCCCAGTTCCTCATTCCACACGCCGGTGACGGTCAGGCCGTCCAGCGTGACAAAGGTGACCTCAAAGCTGCTGCCGGTGACATTGGTGCCATATTTCAGCTCCAGCGTCTTGAGGCGGCTGTCCAGGCCGGTGAGGTCCACCCGGATGCTGGCGTGCGCCGTGTCGGAGCTGTTGTGCTCATCCACGGCATCCTCCACCAGGGCGTTGACTTCCGGCTTGGTGTAGACATCGCCCTGCTGCACAGCGTTGAGCGCCAGCGCCCGGATGTCAGAGTGGCTGGTGCCGTTGGTGTTGTGCTCCGCCAGGGCGCTCTCCATCTCCGCCCGGCTCACGGTGTCCAGGGCCGGGGTGATGGTGAAGCTGACAACGGAGGCATCCGCCACCACAATGTGCATAATCATGGTGAGCTTGCCGGACACGCCGCCATCCGTGGACACCTTTTCTGTGTCCGGGGTGTTGCAGATGGCAATGAGCGTGCCGTCATCGTCAAAGAGACCCATCTCACGGATGGTGAAGCCGCCCACGCTGTCATCAATGGTGATTTTCACATCAATCATGTTGGCGTTGGTGGTGCTGACTGCGGCGCTGGCCACATCGCCCTCCCACTTTTTGCCCCGGAGGGCGGTCTGGGCCACGGTGGGCTCATAATACTCACCGCCGCCGTCACCGGCAGCGGCGGTCTTGATGTTGACCTTGCCGCCGTTCAAGATGCACTTGGCGATCAGCGCAGCGCCCGCCGTGGTGATAACGGTGCCATAGTTTTTGGTTTCATTGGGCATAGTGCTTTTTCCTCCTATTCTTGTGGGTAAATCTCCACAGTGTTGTGATACTCCAGAGCACCCACAGCAATGGACTTGCCGGTGCTTTCCATCTCATGGACCATCATGGGCCAGATGTTGACCTCATCCTCATACTCGGTGTAAACGCCGCAGGTGATGGTGCCGTAGGACTGCAAAAAAGAGGTCATCAGCACCCGCATATTGGCCGGACGCACCATGAGGAGCATGTCCAGGATTTCCGCCGCCAGGGCATCCGCATCCGGCAGGACGGTGTAGTCAAGCTGGATGTTGATGGTGTAGTCCACAATGCTCTCCTCATGCCCCAGCTCACCGCAGAGGCCGGTGAGCCAGTTCTTGAGCCAGGGCAGAGTGTAGGGCAGCTCCAAGTTCCACAGGGCCTTGATGCGGGCCTTGCGGACCTCCAGCGTGTCCGTGTCTTTGGGGCGGATATTCAGCTCACGCTCCCACACGGCCACGCCGCTGGCTGTTGCCGTGTCCAGGAATTGGTTGGCAAGGACCAGGGCCAGAGCGTCCCACGCAATGGAGATTTCCGGCTCATTGGCGGCATTGATGGCTTGAAACTCAAGCACTTCACGGAGCACCGGGGGGAGGTAGTCAAGGAGCTTTCTATCCATTGACGGCCCCCCTCACCGGGATGCTGTCCGCACCCAGCACAAGGTTTTCCTCCTTGCCATTGATCTGCGTGTCAGCAATGTCCGTTATCATGTCGGAGCACTCGGAGAGGATGCGGCTTTCAATCTGGGAGATGCGGACGGTCAGGTGGTCCGAAGCGGCCCAGGTGCCCGCCAGCTCTGCAAAGTAGCTGTCAATGACGGCCTCCACATAGCTCTTGATGGCCTCCCAGTTCCAGCCGGAGGCATAGGTCAGATTGAGTGTGATGCTCACCGGCACCGCATCCACGCCGGTCACATGGACCACATGGCCGATGGGGGCAAGCCCCAGACCCTCTCCGGCGTTCTCGGTGGGGTCCACCGCCGTCTGTACCTCATCAATGAGGGTTTCAGAGGGGGCGGTGTTGTTGGATGCCAGCAGCACCAGCTTGACGGTGCCGCCCACCGTCAGCTTTTTGTTGAGCGCTGCCGTGTAAACGGCGGTGAGCCATGCCGCCACCGGCTCACTGAGCCCCGCAAGGGTGCGGGTGTACCAGGCTGTGACAGCGGCATCCGGGATGAGCGTGGACGGTGCAATGTCCCCATTCCAGACCGGGTGCACCTTGACGGCGGAGATGCCGGGCATGGCTTTCACCTTTTCGATGTAGTCAGCCTGGTTGCCGCCAAAGGCCTGGGACTTGAAGCTGTCAAGGACACGCTGGCGGAAAACCTCCGTGTCCTCCTCATCATCTCCGGGGATTAGCAGCTCCACCAGCTCTGCATGGGTCAGCCCGTCCACATACTCAATGGGGATGAGCTGGCCGGTGTAGCCATTGGCCTGGGCTCCGGCTGTTTCGCAGGTGACCCGGTGGCTCAGGCCGGTGGCGGTGTCCTCGGAGGTGTCCATGCGGGCCGTCACTACAAAGTTTAGGTCCTCGCAGGAGAAACGGGTGCCCACCGGCACCTCAATGTTAAACTCCGCCCGGAACACAGCGGCGCTGGGCGGGTAGGGGCTCATGTTGCGGTCAGCGGCCCGTTTGATGAGATATTCACGGGGCGCTGTTGCCAGGTAGGTGGCGGTGAAAACGAAGTCCAGCCCAATGTAGAGCTGGGCCAGCTCCGCCATGGACGGAGCCACGCCGTTCATCACCATGGAGCCCTCCCGCTTGTCGATGCCGGAGGACACCCTGGCCAAGGCGCTGGCCAGCAGCGCCTCATAGGTCTTGGTTTCAAACATGGTTAAATCTCAACCTCCTTTGTGGCCTCCAGCTCTCCATAAATGGTGTAGACGGTAAAGCGGGCCAGCACGGACTTTCTGCCGGTTTCAAAGGTCCAGTCATCCACGCCGGTGATGCGGTCATCCTGCATCAGGGCATCCGTGATGCGCCTTTTCATCTCACTCATGGCGTAGTCCATAGGCTGGCCGATCAGGTCAACCAGCTCGGAGCCATAATTGCGGGAATAGATGGGGTAGGCGTAGCGCTCCACATTGAGGATGAGATAGACCGCCTGGCGCAGGGCCTCCCGCTTATCGGTCATGCCCGCCACCCGCTGCCCCTCAATGTCCAGCTTGTGGGTGTAGCTGGGCTGTTCCTCCAGCTCAAAGCCGATGAGGTCAAGGTTTTCTCCAGTTGTCGGTAGCGTTCCCATCAAGGTGCCTCCCATCTGTCCAGGACAATGTATTTTTGCCCGCCATCGCAGGAGATGAGGATGACCTTTTCCCCCGCCTTGAGGGCCAGGTGCACCTTAAAGGTTTTCCTGCCCTTGTAGGCGTGCTGGTGGGCGGCAAAGGCCGCCGCACCGCTGCCGCCGCTTTCACTTTCCGTCTGGTGGTCCACCGTCATGTCCACATTGAAGTCCCGGACATTGTTGGTGAGGATGAGCTGGGCCTCCGTCAAGGTCTTTTTCTGGTCCACCTGGATTTTCAGCGGGGAGGCGGATGTCACAGTGCCAAAGCTCACGGCCATGGGGCCGTCCGCCTTGACCGCCTCCACCGCCGCCTGTTTCACAGCACGGACCAGCTCATTGATGTCAAGCGACAAATGTACCACCTCGCATTTTGAGCTCCATGAGGTGCTGCCCATCGTTGAATGTGTGCTTGACCTGTTCGGCCATGAGGTAGTTGGACACATTGATGTCACCCAGGCCCAGCATGACCACCAGCAGCGTGCCCGCCCTCACACGGATGTCACCAAGGACATCCTGGAGCTTGAGGGTGCGGGTCTTGGTGTTGTAGAGGTCCAGGAGAGCGTCCGCCATCGCCTTGGCGTTGGCCTTGCTGTCCAGTTTCTCATAATATTGCAGGACACCCCATTGATTGATGTGGGAGCCGTCCTGGGCAATATAGATTTCCCGCTTGCCGGTTTCCTTGTTCTCATAGGAGAGCTTGATTTTGTCATAGGTCTGGGTGGCAATGGAGCTCTTATAGTCATAGTCACCGGCGGTGTCCTCATCCACAAGCATGTTGAGTTTCATGTTGCCCAGGCTCTTGAGGGTCAACTTTCCAACATTGTCATAGAGCACATACATCTGCCCGGTGGCCTTTAGGGTTTCGTCCATGGCGTTTTGGATGATGTCAAACAGGGTTTGATTGTCCTCCACACGGCTGGCGATCTTATAGCCCGTGTCCTCAAGCTCTCCCACATTGAGCTGGAAGTCCTCCGCCACCATTTTGATGACCTCAGAGGCCGTCTTGTTGGTGTAGACATAGGTGTCTTTATTCTTGAGGTAATAAAGCTGGTCATACACCACGCACTTGATGACATTGGGGTTGCTGCCCTTGCGGGATTTCTCAAAGACGAAGCCATAAAAGACGGGGGTGCCGTCCACGGAAAAACGGCAGGGGTCCCCCTCTTGAAAGCTCAGGCCTGGGGTCTTGACCACCTCAAAGGTGAGCTTGCCCGGCTGGCCCTTGCGTTCCCACTCAATGGTGACACCCTCCACCGTGGGTGGGTACATGATATTGCTACCATGTTGTATCAGCAGCTCATAGCTCATGGGATGGTGAGCACCTGCCCAGGATAGATGAGGTTGGGGTTGCTGATTTTGTCCGTGTTGGCCCCGTAGATTTTGGTGTACTGGGCCCCAGCGCCATAATACTTGGCGGAGATGGCCCAGAGGGTGTCACCCTTTTTCACGGTGTAGGTCTTGGCGGAGGGGGCCGTGCTGGCATCCCGCTCCTTTTCCACGGTCACAGTCTGCTTGCCCGTGTCAGTGCTGGGCTGTTCGACCTTGGCCGTTTTCGTACCATAGGAGCGCCATTGCTTGAGGTTGATGTCCACGCTGACATCCAGGCCCTCCTTGGCATCCTCCGTGAGGTTGTAGTCCTCCACGCTCACGGTCATGTTGGTGTCAAACAGCCGCTTGCCGTCCGGGGAGCGCCGCACCAAAATAAACTGGGTGGTGCCCTTGGAGGTCTTGAGCCGTTCCAGCACGCCCATGTAGTAGGAGGGGGACCGGCTGCCGGTGAGCATGGGAAGCGTCACCGGCAGCACAATCTCACTCAGCCCAGGGGTGCGGAGGAAATTGATCTCACCCTCATTGAGCAGTGTGAGCGTCTTATTTTTGCCCTTGATTTTCACGGTCAGCTTGGCGGGAGTGGGCCACTCCACGCCGCCCAGGTAACAGGAATAACTCATGCGTGCACCCCCTCAGCAGCGGTGACCAGCGCCTCAGTAAAGCCCTCGGTGAGCTGGCTGATAACGCCGTCCAGATCAGCACTGCCGTCAATTCTGTTGGTCATGCCGGTCATGTCAATCTTGACCTCTGCGGTGGTGAAACGGTTGATTGCATCCCTTTCTGCGATGTCCCGCAGGTATTCAAGCTGTTC
>CAVJNL010000049.1:0-13815 GCA_963650985.1 Clostridium sp. CAG:413 | reverse complement strand
GAGGGCGTATTGTCTTCTTATTTTCGGGGTGTTGCACTTCGGATTGTAACCTGTCAGGCTCCCCTTACGCCGGGGAGCCTTTTTTGTAGGGGCGGACGCCCCTGTCCGCCCCTACCCCCGCATGTACGCGCCACGAAAAAAGACCGCCCACGGCGGTCTTTTTTCTCATATACCTATTATAATTTACTGTACCTTCCTCTTGGCGGTGCGGCGCTGGAAGAACTTCACCAACTCCACGATGGGAATGACCAGCACGGCCAAAGCCAAAGCGATGCCGTACTCCGCCCAGCCCACGGGGGTGAAACCGAAGGCGTCGGCGATGGGCTTTACCTCCAGCACAAGGGTGGTTATCAGCAGGCTCCCGATCATGGCCGCCCACAGGACCTTATTATGGCTGCGGGTGGTGAAAATACTGCGGCGCTGGAAGCGCATGTTGAAGCTGTGGAAAATTTCGCACATATTCATGGTCAAAAACGCCATGGTCATGCCGTGGGGCGAAACGCCCGAGGGCATCTCGAAATAGCCTACCTCCACGCAGTGGCCGATGATATAGGAGGCCAGGGTGATGATGGTAATGAGCACGCCCTGGTACACCACATCCACGCCCAGGCCGCCGGAGAAAATGCCGTCGTGGCTGTCCCGGGGCGGGCGCTCCATCACATCCGGCTCCGCCCGCTCCAGGCCCAGGGCCAGAGCCGGGAAGCAATCGGTGATGAGGTTGATGAACAGCAGGTGCACCGGCCCCAGCAGCGTAAAGCCCAGGAGCGTGGCGGTGAACACGCCCAGCACCTCGCTCATGTTGGAGGCCAGGAGGAACTGGATGGTCTTGCGGATGTTGTCGTAAATGCGGCGGCCCTCGCCCACTGCACCCACGATGGTGGCAAAGTTATCGTCGGAGAGCACCATGTCCGCCACATTCTTGGTGACATCGGTGCCGGTGATGCCCATGCCCACACCAATGTCGGCGGTCTTGATGCTGGGGGCGTCGTTGACGCCGTCGCCGGTCATGGCGGTGATGGCCCCGCGCTTTTTCCAGGCGGTGACGATGCGCACCTTGTGCTCCGGCTGAACCCGGGCGTAGACGCTGTATTTGGGCACGGCCTCCATGAGCTCGTCATCCGTCAGGTCGTTGAGGGCGCTGCCGGTGATGGCCTGGTCGGCGCTGTCCAAAATGCCCAGCTCCTTGGCGATAGCCACGGCGGTGTCCTTATGGTCGCCGGTGATCATCACGGGCCGGATGCCCGCCTTGCGGCACTGGTGGATGGCGTCCTTCACCTCCGGGCGCACGGGGTCGATCATGCCCGCCAGGCCGATAAAGCACAGGTCCTGCTCCAGGGTCTCGGGGCTGATGTCCTCCGGAAGAGTATCGCCCCAACTGCGCTGGGCGGCGGCCAGGACGCGCAGCGCCCGGTCGGCCATGGCCTTATTCTCCGCCAGGATAGACTGACGCTTTTCCTCGGTCATGGGGCGCATTTCCCCGCCCTCTACATAGCTGGTGCAAAGGCGCAGCACCTCGTCCGGGGCGCCCTTGGTGTACTGCAAAAAGCCGCCGTCAATGCGGTGGACGGTGGACATCATCTTTCGGGAGGAGTCAAAGGGGGCCTCGGCCACACGGGGCTGCTGCTCCTCCAAAATGGGCTTTTTAAGGCCCACCTTCCCGGCGAAATTCACTAGGGCCGCCTCCGTGGGCTCGCCCTGGGCTCCCTCCTCTGTCCAGGCGGCGTCGCTGCACAGGGCCATGGCCGTAGCCAGCAGCCGCTCCGGGCCTGTGTGGTCCACCACGGTCATCTTGTTCTGGGTGAGGGTGCCGGTCTTGTCGGAGCAAATGACCTGGGTGCAGCCCAGGGTCTCCACCGCCGTCAGACGGCGAATGACGGCCCCGCGCTTGCTCATATTGGTGACGCCGATGGACAGCACCACCGTCACCACCGTAGCCAGCCCCTCGGGAATGGCTGCCACGGCCAGGGACACGGCCACCATAAAGGTTTTCAGAATGGCCTCCAGGGAGTAATCGCCCTCCACCAGCAGATCAAAGATGAAGATGAACACGCAGATGGCCAGCACCAGGTAGGAAAGGGTCTTGCCAAGCTGGGTGAGCTTGCGCTGGAGGGGTGTCTCCTCCTGCTCCGTCCGGGCCAGGACGCCGGCAATCTTGCCCATTTCGGTGTCCATGCCGGTGGCGGTGATGACGGCGCTGCCCCGGCCATAGACCACGGTGGAGCCCATGTAGCACATATTTTTGCGGTCGCCCAGGGGCACATCGCCGCCTGCATCGATGGCCTCGGCGGTCTTATTCACCGGGACGCTCTCGCCGGTGAGGGCAGCCTCCTCAATTTTCAAAGACGCGGACTCCAGCAGCCGCCCGTCGGCGGGCACGGCGTCGCCGGCCTCCAAGAGCACCACATCTCCCGGCACCAGGTCGGCGCTGTGCAGCACCACGATCTTGCCGTCCCGCAGCACCTTGCTGGTGGCGGCGGTCATGGTTTGCAGGGCCTCAATGGCGGCCTCGGCCTTGCTCTCCTGCACCACGCCCAAAATGGCGTTCAGCAGCACCACCGCCAGGATGATGATGACCTCCGTCAGCTTCTCCCCGGAGAGGATACTGGTGACGGCGGACACGGCGGCGGCGGCCATCAGGATCAGCAGCATGGGGTCCTTGAGCTGCTGTAAAAACCGCTGGAAATTAGTGATCTTCTTGGCCTCCTGCAAGCGGTTGGGCCCGTGCTTAGAAAGGCGCGCAGCGGCCTCCTGCGAGGTCAGCCCGCCCCTTTCGCTGCCCTGACCCAGCAGGACCTCCTCTGCCGGCTGCAAATACTCAGGTTTCATTTTTTATCCTCCTTTTCTGCCCCGCCGGGCAAAACAAAAAGACTCCCACACAGGCGCTGACCTATGTATGAGTCTCATTCTTTCAAGACAGCCCGGGCCTCTGCGGAGACCGTACTGACGGGTCTGCCTCATCCCACGAAGCAGGATGGAATTACTCCCTCAAAGTGGAAAATCAATTTGCTCCTCCTATCATATCCAATTCCCACTCCGTTGTCAAGTAAAAACCATGTAAAATCATCTTGACGGGCCGGGGCTTTCCCGATAGAATGAATGTGCAAGGGCCGAAATCGGTCGGCCCCGCGTCACGAGGTATTTTTGAAAGGAGAAACGCTATGTACGACTACGCTCTTTACGGCTCCGCCCTGGGCACGCTGGGCACCCTGGGCCTCATCGCGCTGGTGCTGGCCATTGCCGCCACGGTGCTGGCCTTTATTTTCATCGTCCCCGCCAAGCGCCGGGACCAGATGGGCAAATTCGGCAAATTCCTCCACGACACCTGCAACTTCAAGTATCTCATCATCGAGAAAATTTTGCAGGCCCTGTACATTTTCGCCACGGCGCTGACCATCCTCATCGGCTTTTTCATGCTGTTCTGCACCGACTGGAACGGCTGGATGGGCGGCAAGGGCATTCTGATGATGATCCTGGGCCCCATCGTGGTGCGCGTGACCTATGAGCTGCTGATGATGGCGGTGCTGGCGGTGAAGAACATCATCTCCATCAACAACAAGCTCCGCAACCAAAACGACGGCCCCGCGACCCCGGACATCTTCGACCCCGACATGAGCACCCTCAAGGACGCCTTTGGGAAGAAGGAAACCCCCACCCAGGCCGCCCCGGTCGCCCCGGTTCAAGCAGCCCCGGCAGAACCCACCCAGCAGCCCCAGGCCGCCCTGGAGACACCGACGGCCCCGCAGGCCACGGTGGCCCCGCAGGAGAATGACGCGCAGTAATTGCATTGCAAACTCACATAGCAACGGCCCTCCGGTGAACGCCGGAGGACCGTACTTTTCAGCCGATTTCAGATGGCAGATAGCACTTGTGCCAGTGGTTGTCGTAATAAATATACATCCGTCCGTCAGCCGTACCATAAGACGCGCCCACCCAGTCAGACCGATTCGCCTGGTCATCGATCTCGGGCCCCTGGCTGATGCTCACGCTGGAGGTGATGGTGCCCAGGATCTCCACATTTTCCGGGTCCGCCTCTTCCTCGTAGCAGAAGTAAATTTGCCCATCTACTTGGATAGCAAAAGGCCAAATGCCATCAGTCTCCTCCCGCTTGCACCCGCACAGTGCCAGCAGCAGGTAGACCGTCAGCAAACCAAACAGAATTTTTTTTGCATTTTTTCATAGGCGCCTCCTTTCCACGGCAGAAATATGGTTTTTCCTCTCATAATATAAGACAGCAAAAGAGCCCTATTTTTACAGTCCCGCCAAAAAGGCTCCCCTGCGTAAGGGGAAATCGCCGAAGCGCTGCCGGTGGCAGAAGAAGCGAGGCGATTTCGAGGAAGTGCCCCGATTGGCAGGCACGACGGTGGGCAGGCTGTCGCGGCAACGCCGAGACTGAGGGGTCGGCCCCAGCACTCCTTGTTATGTACTCGTAGGGGCCGATGCCCACATCGGCACGCCCACCGCACTCCTTGCAACATATCCGTAGGGGCAACCCTTGCGGTCGCCCGCGGGCGGGGCAGAGCCCCTCCCCTACGCACCGCCCAAAAATCGCCGCACCGGGCGGACAGGGTCGTCCGCCCCTACAAGCCCCCCGTAGGGGCCGGCGTCCCCAACGGCCCGTTTGCACGCACTCCCCTGTTATGCGTAGTAGGGCGGCGTGCCCTCACGCCGCCGCCCGTCCACCACCGCACCCTGGCGGCGGCGTGAGGGCACGCCGCCCTACGCAATCGCTCCAACCTCTGCGTAGGGGTGGGGTTCTACCCCGCCCTCCTCCGCCCCGCACCCTCCGATACAAAAAACTCCCCCAACCGCAGTCGGGGGAGTTTCCTTTGCAAATTACTCGGCGGGGTAGACAGAGACCTGCTTGCGGTCCTTGCCCAAACGCTCGAAACGGACAACACCATCAGCCTTGGCAAAGAGGGTGTCGTCGGTGCCGATGCCCACATTCTTGCCGGGGTGAATGTGCGTGCCGCGCTGACGCACCAGGATGTTGCCGGCCAGAACGAACTGACCGTCAGCACGCTTGGGGCCCAGGCGCTTGGACTCGGAATCACGGCCATTCTTGGTGGAGCCCATACCTTTTTTATGGGCGAAGAATTGCAGACCGATATACAGCATAATTCAGTACCATCCTTTCTGATAAGATGATTGCGGGGAACAGGAGGTCACGCCTCCATCACTTCGATGTTTTCGGGGTATTCGTCGTGGAGCTGGGCAAGGTAGACCATCAGCCCCGTCAGGAGGTTCTGACAGGTGCTCTCCGCCGGAGCGGACAGGCCCCCGGGCAGGCGAAATGCGATCCTCGCGTCCTTCTCCCGGACCTTCACCGAGGCGCACAGGCCCATCACATCATTCACGGTACACTCGACCAGACGGATGGCGCTGGTGACGGCGGCGCAGACGATGTCTTCGCCCTCTTCGCCCCAGCCGCTGTGGCCCTGGACATCAAAGCCCACGATGCGGGCTTGCTCCACAAGGAATGAAACAGTGGTCATACGCTCTTAGAAAGTGATCTTGCCAATCTCAACCTTAGTGTAAGGCTGACGATGACCCTGGCGTTTGCGATAACCCTTTTTGGGGGTGTACTTGAAGATACGGATCTTCTTGCCCTTGCCGTTCTTCACGACGGTGGCGTCCACCTTGGCGCCCTCCACCACGGGAGTGCCGAACTTGGTGTTCTCCCCATCCACGATGGCTAGAACCTGATCGAAGACCACGCTGTCGCCGGCGTTGACATCCAGCTTCTCAATGAACAGAGTGTCACCCTCAGAAACATTGTACTGCTTACCACCGGTCACGATGATTGCCTGCATACTTGTTGCACCTACCTTTCCTTTATTACGGACTCGCTGTCGGGGGCGGCCTGCCAGGGGGCAGACGCTTGTGACCCATTCAAAGCGGCTTATATAGTTTAGCAGACTTTTTATAGCCTGTCAACCGATTTCATCGAACTTTTCCCATTATTTTGCGGAATAAACCAGCTTTTCCTCCGTCCAGCGGGCGATAAGGTCCCGATACCAGGCGCAGCAGGCCCGCCCCTCCTCCACGCTGAGGTTTCGGTAGTTGCCGCACTCGGCGGCGGAGCAGCCGGGCATGGAACCGGCATATTCGGCGGCCCGGGCGAAAACCGTCTGCAAAAGGGCGATGGCCTCGCCATTCGTCAGCTTGTCCCCGTCAAAGAGGAAGTAAAACCCCGTCTGGCAGCCCATGGGGCCGAAGTAGACCACCGCGTCCTTTTGCTCGGAGTTACGCAGGAAGGTGGCGATGAGATGCTCCACGGAGTGCATCTGGCTGTTCGTCAGCAGGTCCCCGGTGTTGGGCTTCTTAAAGCGCAGGTCAAAGGTCACCACATTCCCGTCCCGGCGGGAGAGATACAGCCCCGGCTCCAGCACGGTGTGGTCCACGGTAAAGCTCGCAATACGCTCCATCATTCCGCCTCCAAATTGTCGATGAATTTCATAGCCACGCCGTTTAATTCCCGGATGGCCTCAGGGAAGTTAAAGAAGAAGTCGTGGTGCTCCAGCACACAGTCGCTGACGGACTTCAGCGAGAGGAACGGCACGCCGTTTCTATAGCACACCTGGGCCACGGCACCCCCCTCCATCTCGCACAGCAGCGGGTGGAAGGTGTCATAGATCCAGTGGCTGCGGGGGGTGTCGGTGGCGAACCAGTCGCCGGTGGCCACCAGGCCCGTGCGGTAGGGCAGGCCGGTCTTGTCCATGGCAGCCCGGGCCTTTTCGGGCCAAGCGGTGGGAAACTCTACCTTGTTCACCGTGGACACCAGGCCCACGGGGTCTCCCAGGGCGGAGGTGTCGGAGTCGTGCTGCACGAAGCCCGCAGCCAGCACCAAGGTGCCGATGGGCACATTTTCAAAGCACCCGGCCACGCCCACATTCAGCACCGCGTCCGGGGCGTAGCGGCTGATGAGCAGCTGGGCGGACATGGCGGCGTTCACCTTGCCCACGCCCCCGGCGCAGGCCACCACATCCTCCCGGATCCGGTAAAAGGACGCGCCGGACACCTTTTCTATAAGGTGCGCGTTTTCGTTTTTCAGCAGGCTCTCAATTTCGCTGTCCATGGCGTACATCATGCCTATTTTCATGGAGAAAGCTCCTTTCAGTTGCAAATTTAATTGTATTGTACCTTTTTTTGTCCCGAATTGCAACAGGCCGTTGCCCAAAGCAAAAAAATAGGGTAAAATGGAATGAATCTAAGTATGCAAAGGAGGGACGGCCATGGACGCGGTGGGCATTGTGTGCGAATTTGACCCCCTGCACCGGGGCCATGAGAAGCTGCTTCGCCGGGCCGGGGAGACGGGACTGCCCGTGGTCTGCGCCATGAGCGGCAACTTCACCCAGCGGGGCGGCCCCGCCTGCGTGGAGAAATTCGCCCGGGCGGAGATGGCCGCGCGGTGCGGAGCCGACCTGGTGGTGGAGCTGCCCACCCCCTGGGCCATGGCCACGGCGGAGAAATTCGCGGACGGCGGTGTGTCCCTCCTGGCCCGGTGCGGCGTGAAAACTCTCTGTTTCGGCAGCGAATGTGGGGACGCGGACACCCTGTGGGCCGCAGCGGAGACCCTGCTGCGGGCGGATATACACCGGGCCATCCGGGCGGAAATGGACGGGGGGCTCCCCTACGCCGCCGCCCGCCAGGCGGTGCTGGAGCGGGAGGCCGGGTGCGGCGCGCTGCTGGCCCAGCCCAATAACACCCTGGCCGTGGAATATCTCAAGGCCATCCGCCGCCGGGGTCTGGCCCTGGACGCCATCACCCTGCGCCGTGAGGACGGCGGCCACCACGGCCCCGCCTCGGCCTCCCAAATTCGGGCCCTGCTGGCGGCGGGACAGACGGCGGAGGCTTTCGCCCTGATGCCCCCGGTCGCGGCGGACATTCTGCGCCGGGAGATGGAAAAGGGCCAAGCCCCGGCAGACCCGGCCCGGCTGGAAACGGCCATGCTGGCCCGGCTGCGGCTGATGAGCGAAAACGACTTCGCCCCCTACGACGGCGGCGGCGAGGGGCTTTGCCGCCGGGTGTACCGGGCGGTGCAGGCAGGGGTCAGCCTGGAGGACATTCTCACCCGGGCCACCACCAAGCGCTACCCCACCGCCCGGGTGCGGCGGATGCTGTGGTCGGCGTTCCTAAACCTGGAGCCGCCCACGGCGGACATCCCCTACATCCGCGTCCTGGCCGCCACGAAAGCAGGCCGCCAGCTCCTGCGGCAAATGCAGGACGACGGCATACCCGTGCTGACCAAGCCGGCGGATGTGGCCCACTTAGGCCCGGCGGCGGAGGCTCTGTTCACCCAGGAAGCCCGCCGCACCGATGTCTACGCCCTCGCCGCCTCCCCCCTCCCCTGCGCCAGCGATTGGCGAAAAACGCCGGTGATAGTGTGAGAGCCGACACACCGGCTAAAGCACATAACTGGATACTTTCATAAGAACAAGGGAGCCTTACGGCTCCCTTGTTCTTATGGTTCTTTGTCCCCTCGTCCTATTCAAAAATCGACTGCACCGTATCATAGATAGCATCTGTATTTTTCAGGGCAATATTTAGAGATTTACGGGCGATATAAGACTGATTACCTGGCGCATAGAGGGTCAAGACCTCTTGGAACTCATCCGTAGAGACAATTAGAGAATACGCCTGGTCACCGGGCTGTACCCAGTTTTTGTCCAACTTTCTTCCCATGTAAAAGCCTTTATATTTGAGGGCTGATAGGCTGTCACAAATTTTTTCCAATTCAGCCGGGTCCGTCACTTGGATGGTTTCTCCTGTCTCATAATTTTTCAAGCTGGCTTCCATCTTATCTTCAGGGCCCAAGATTTCCGTAACTCGGCGAACCTGTTGCATGGCTTGGATATTAATGGCCGCGACAGCACACATTACAAGTGCAAGCACAATAAATGCGGTGCGCACAATAAGTGTTTTCTTCATTTTATCCTCCCCTTTTACGGCCAATCAGATGGCCGTGTGAAATCAGGAAAACTAAATAGGATTGTCGTGTTGTACACCTTTCCTCTTACAGTTTCTACCCATGGAGCAGCACGATATTCATAGGCGGTTTCCTCCGGACTATCATAATTTGGCGATCTATAGTCCTTACGCGGATATGTGGTTTCTTCTGATCTGCTGCCGCCAGTCGAAGTATACAGATAGGTGTCCGTATCTATACGCCCTACATAAGCTCGCTGGGAACTGCACCCCAGTCTTTCCATTCCAAGTGCCGAATCATAGTAGTAAGTGTACCTCAGATAAATGTCGTACTGAATATCAACCATGACCTTGTTATTTGTATTCCCATAAATAGGTGTTTTCCCAGTGATATTCTTCCACGCATTAATGCAGGTACGACCGCCACTATATAGATTTGCCGCCGTTCCGATTGTTCCACTTGCCATTCCCGCAGCCGATACAATCAAATCTTTAATACTATTCAAAGCTGTCGCAGTTGTTTGCCCTTTTGATGCTACCGTTTGCCAAGAAGTCCACATATCTGTAAAGTAAGCCCGATAACTATAGAATGTCTTCCCATTCCATGTTGTCGTCAATTTGGGGAAAGTATTGGGCAAACCACTTCTTGCACTTCCGTTAGCAGCAAAAATCACACCTTTTGCGTTTGGATTATCTGTCGCCTCAGCCCAGGCGGCCATTGTGGTTATTCCATCAAGCACTTCAGCGGGTATATTATACTTCTGTATGTCAGTAAATGCATCATAGTCAGTCAGATTGAACTCGATTTTTGAGACTCTTTCAAATTCATCTTCATTTGTTCTTTGATAATACTGGTTCTGCGTTGTCGAGGTATAAATATCATCAAATTGAGCACTCGGAGAAATTCTGATTGCGTTGGATGCGCTTCTTGCTTTCACTGTTTTGTACAATCCGTCAGAGGTTTCGTAAATAAGAATTTCCTGAGCAGTTTGCGTTCCATCTTCGTTTGAATTTTCTCCAAAAGCCGGTGTGCACATCAGTAGTATCAGCATAACCGCTAATAGTGCAGAGAAACATTTCCGTAACTTCATTCTAATAAACCCTCCTTATTATTATAATTTATGCTACCAAAGCGCATAAGCCACCTAACAAAAATATTCGGCTTATGCGCCCATAAGAAGGATTTTGATTTGCCTCCTCCACAACTGGGGACGGCGCCAAAATCGCTTGTGCTTAAAACGATACATGGTGTTGTCTCCTATTTATTTAATGTGATTGAGCCAATATTGTTATCTGTATATCAATTATATCATATCAGATTCAATAAATCAACAATATTTTTTTCTAATATTTTAGCGTATTTCGCTATCGACATAATTGTTAAAAACAGAGGGGGCTGCGGGGCTCCCTCCGTTTTTATTTTTTCATCACTTAACGCAGATGCACTCGATCTCCACCAGGCCGCCCTTGGGCAGAGCGCCCACCTCCACGGCGGAGCGGGCGGGGTAGCTGCCCTCGGTGAAAAACTCCGCGTAGACGGCGTTCATGGCGGCAAAGTCGCTCATGTGCTGCAAAAACACGGTGGTCTTGATAACGCTGTCCATGGTCAGCCCGGCCTCGGCCAGGACCGCCTTCACATTCTCCAGGGCGCGGCGGGTCTGGGCCTCGATGCCCTGGGCCAGCTCGCCGGTAGCGGGGTCCAGGCCCAGCTGGCCGGAGGTGATAAGCACGCTGCCGCCGTCCACAGCCTGGGAATAAGGCCCGATAGCCGCAGGGGCATTGGTGGTGGCGATGATCTTCTTCATGATGGGATTCCTCCTGTCTTTATGCGCAGCGCGGCGGCTGCGATGAATCTTTGTGCTTTTATTTATAGCACATTTTCCCGCCCATTGCAAGCCTTTTTGCATATTTATGCATAATATTCAAAAAATAAAAGGGAGCCGCACCCAAAGTGCAGCCCCGTGGGGTCAGGAATTTTTCTCCAGATCGTCCTTGGTGAGCTTGTGGTTTTTCCACTGGGTAGGCAGGCCGGGGCCGATGAGGGGAAACAGGTTCTCCGTGTTGGCGGTGGCCTGAATATTGTAGGTGCCCCAGCCGTTGATGATGTCGTGAATATCCTCCGGCGGCGCGTGGAACTCGTGGACATCCGGCGTAGCATCATGGGGCAGCCTGCGCTTCTCGCTCATAAATCATCGCCTCCGCAAGTAGTTTGCACGCCGAAGCAAAATTTATGCGCGGAGACGGCCCCGCGTATCGTTCGCCGATAAGCTTTCGTAGGGGCGACCCTCGCGGTCGCCCGCCTCACCGCACCCCTTGTAACCCATCCGTAGGGGACGATGCCCACATCGTCCCGCCTCCCGCACTCCTTGCAACGCATCCGTAGGGGGCGGCGTCCCCGATGCCCCGCCCCGGACCTGCAAAAATTTTCTTGGCATTCAGGCGTCTCGCTCTCCTCGGCAGCAGGCGGCTCGGTCTGAGTGGCTGTTGTGTTCTCCTGTGCTGCACTTTACGGCGCAGGGGTTGGTTCTGTGTCGGTGGGGGCGGGTTCGGGTGTGACGGTTTCGCTTTCTGCCGGAGAGCTATCGGGTGTGGCCGGGGTATCAACCGTGGGAGCTTCATCAGCGGCAGCGGCGTTATCTGTCAAATCGTTTGCTTGTGCAGACAATGAGCTTGACGATGCTCCGATTGAGTCGCCGTTTGAAATAACTTCTGTGCCGGAGTAAGTCCCCCATTTCGGGGTGAGAACGATTTTCGTGTTTGCGGCTGCGTTTACGGTAAAGGTGAATGTGCTGCCGCCTGCAGAAATCTGCCCGGTATAGTAGGCTTCCTCACCGACCTTTATACTGCAATAGCCTGTTGCGCCTGTCGTTCCTCCGGCTGACAGCGTGATTTTACAGCTGCCGCTTTCGGATACGGTCAGAGTCATTTCTTCGGAAAGCTCTTCCGCGGAGTTGTTGTCGAACTGATACTGCAGCTTGTAGGACGAGCTTTGAATGGTCGTTATTCCCGTTGAGGTGCTGGCGGTAAACCAAGCCCAACTGGCGCCGCACAGGCATACGGCGCAGATAAAAATGCTGATGACGGACGGGGCGAGTATGCGGTAAATGCTTTGCTCGCCGGTCGTTTTTTCTTTATGTTTTGGCTGATAGAACAGCCGCTGAAATAAGCGCATGACAGTGCGGCTCCTTTCGCAAAAATTTGTTCGGGCAATCAAAAGGCACAAGCATAACTTATGCCCTTTGATTGCCCCTCACCCAGCAGGGTGAGAGGACTTGAAATTAACAATTAGTTGGAATCTGGAACAACGGTGTACCAATTTTCGTTGTTACCCTTTGTTTCGGAAACGACTTTGTAGTTGCCAGCCAGGAAATTAGCTGCTGGGTCTTCTGCCGTACTGTTAGATGGGTTATAATTTTTAAATGTACCGCCACTAACTATAAATTTGGCTGTTCCACCTTTATAGAATCTATCGACGCAGTTGAGAGTGGCTCTGTATCCGTTGGTTTCATTGTTATCTAACTGCTGTATGCTGAAGCTTCCGCCTTTAATTGTTACTTCGCCTTGATAGATATAAATTGCTGAAATATTGCCAATAAATGTTCCGTTTTCAATGGTAATGGAGGAATTTGGGTCATAAGCATCCATGGCAAAGCAATCATTTTCCTTTGCCTTCAACGTTCCGTTACCCGTAATCGTCAGTTTAGCATTATCCCTCGCAGAAATAAGTGACCAATCGTTCATGCTGCTCTTTCCCCAAATATCGGTGTTATTTTCTATTGTTTTTTCATTCAAGTCAAGCGTATAATTGCTGGCTGTTTTCGGAGCAAAAGCAATAGTTTTGTCAATAACTATATCATTCAGCAGCTTGAAATACATTGTACCCGTCTCGCCGGGCATGGCCATTGCCTGATCCGCCGTTGCAACGAGATAGGGATGCTGCTCTGTGCCGTTGCCGCCGGCAAATTTATACACCGCAGTGAAGGTGGAGAAGCTGTCGGTAGTAAAGGTCACAATGCCGGAGGTAAAGTCATAACAATACTGTCCCTTGGCTTTCAAACTATCTTTTTTGTCGACAGGTGTTAACTTATCACCCTTGTGGTAGAACTCCTTCAGATCGACTTGACCCAACAGAATATCAATGGTGAAGTACTTGTCACCCTCAGCGGAGATCACTTCGTTTGTCTGGGCATTGATAATCTTCACATCGGTGGTGAGAGCGGAATTACCGATTTCAACCTTCACGCTGTCGGGATTCGCCGTGGGTTCCTTGATCAGGGTAAGAACAGTTGCCGTGGTGCTGCCCTGCGGAATGGTCGCAGTGATGGTGGGCTCAGTTTTGCTGTCCGTGAGGATGGCTTCAGCATCGGTGGCTTTGCCAGCGGTCACATTGACATAGTTGCTGAACGGGCTGCTGGTTTTGATACCCTCGGCTTTATCGTCATACATTTTGTCATAGCTGTCGTATTCGTATGTATACTGCTCAGCATACACGGTAACAGCAATACCGCTGACGGTAAGGCCCTGATACTCATTGCCCGCTTCTTCTTTCATGTGGCCCTTGATGGTGATGCCATCTGCATCAGAATACTGCACCTTTTCTTTGGTGTCGTCTGCCGGGGTCATGTCCTTGGGGATAATGATGCCGCTCATATCGGTCAGGGCGGTTTCGTTCTCGCTGCTGTCCGTCACGGTGAAGTCGATAGCATCCAGCAGCTTGGTGTCGCCGATTGCACCAGAGACAACGAGCTTATACTTGAATGCAAGGTTGCCCTCGTTGACCACTCGGATGGCGGGCAGCTCATAGGTACAGCCCGGCTCCCAGAGGACCTCCGTACCGCTTGCGGTGGAAGCCTTCTTGAAGTTCAGTGTCGTACCCTCAGCATCGACCCA
>CAVJNL010000048.1:0-14413 GCA_963650985.1 Clostridium sp. CAG:413 | reverse complement strand
CACTTGCAGCCTGAGAAGTATTTTCTCTCACGCACATGTCGCGAGAGAAAATGATTCCAATTTTTTGCCGCCTGCGGGCGGCAAACTCTGCGAGGCTTTTTTGACACTCTGTAGTTTTTGTGACGGCGTAAGCCGGTGTTATCTTTCGCTCATGGGCACATAGGGCCGGCGTTTCTCAATGCACTTGCAGGCAGGGCGGATGATCTTGCTGCTCTCCATCAGACCCTCCATGCGGTGGGCACTCCACCCGGCCATGCGGGCGATGGCAAACAGCGGCGTGTACAGCTCGTGGGGCAGGCCCAGCATCTCATACAGGAACCCGCTGTAAAAGTCCACATTCACCGCCGTGGGACGGCCGGAGTGCTGGGAGATCAGCTCCTTGGCCACCTTCTCCACCGTCAGATACAGGTCCATGTCCGCCGAGCGGCCCTTTTCCTTGGAAATGCCCTGCACGAAGGTGCGCAGCACCTCGGCACGGGGGTCCGACAGGGAATACACCGCGTGGCCCATGCCATAGATAAGCCCCTTGCCGTCCAGTGCCTTCTTGTCCAGCACCTTTTGCAGGTACTCTCGCACCTGGCCCTCGTCGGTTGGGTCGGCCACATTGGCCTTCAGGTCCTCCATCATCTGCACCACCTTGATGTTGGCGCCGCCGTGGCGGGGCCCCTTCAGGGCGCACAGAGACGCGGCGATAACGGAATATGTATCGGTGCCGGAGGAGGACACCACATGGTTGGTAAAGGTGGAGTTGTTGCTGCCGTGGTCGGCGTGGAGGATCAGCGCGGCATCCAAAGCCCGGGCCTCCAGCTCCGTGAAATTCTTGTCCTCCCGCAGCAGATAGAGAATGTTCTCCGCGATGGACAGCTCCGGCTGCGGCCTATGCAGATACAGGCCGTCGCCCCGGGCGCTCCGGTAGGCCAAATAGCTGTAAATCGCCAACTGCGGGGTGTTCATGGTCAACTGCAAGCACTGGCGCAGCACATTTTCCGGGGTGGTGTCGTTGGCTCGGTCATCGTAGCAGTACAGGGTCAGGATGCTCCGGGCCAGGGTATTCATCATGTCGTTGGTGGGCACCTTCATCACAACATCCCGCACGAAATTCTTGGGCAGGTGCTGGTACTCGTTGAGCATTTCCCGGAACTCGTCAAGCTGTGCCTGGTCGGGAAGCTGGCCGAACAGCAGCAGGTAAATGGTCTCCTCGAAGCCAAACCGCTTTTCCTCCAGCACGCCCTTCACGATCTCCCGCACATCGTAGCCGCGATAGTACAGCACGCCCTCGCAGGGGATGGTGTCGTTGTCGTCCACGGTGTAGCCCTTGACCTCGGAGATGCGGGTGAGGCTGGCCAGCACGCCGCGCCCGTTGGCGTCCCGAAGGCCCCGTTTCACATCGTACTTTTGATACAGGGCCTTGTCGATGCTGGCGTTTTCGCTCCAAAGCTGGGTCAGCCGGGTGAGCTCAGGATTGAGATGACTGTAATCGTTTACAGAAGAGGTGGTGATAGTAGCCATAGGGATCCTTCCTTTCTTATCCTAAAATGCAATTATAGCACTACTAACTTGCATACGCAAGAGTAAATTCCATAAAAAACCTGTAAATTTGAAGGATAACAATGTAGATTATGCAAAATTCAACAAAGAACCACCCCTTGTGCTCCGGCGGGAGATATGGTATACTCCCCTTAGAGCTGCCCCAGCACCTGGCCGATGGGGGCGTTCATGCAAAGGCCGGCGGAGGAATCCATGCCGGTGGCGTCCTTGTTGATGACCACCAGCTTGCTTCCCTGATAATACCGCACCAGCCCCGCCGCGGGGTACACCACCAAAGAGGTGCCGCCGATGATGAGCACATCGGCCTCCATGATGTAGTGCAGGGCCTTTTCCATCACTTGCTCGTCCAGGCTCTCCCCGTAGAGCACTACATCGGGCTTGATAACGCCGCCGCAGGTGCAGCGGGGGACGCCCGCCGCCTCCGCCACGGCCTCCACGCCGTAGAACTTGCCGCACCGGCGGCAGTGGTTGCGCAGGACGCTCCCGTGCAGCTCCAGCACCTCCCGGCTGCCCGCTTTCTGGTGCAGCCCGTCGATGTTCTGGGTGATCACGGCCTTCAGCTTGCCCTCCCGCTCCCACTGGGCCAGCTTCTTGTGGGCGGCGTTGGGCTGGGCGTCCAGGGCCAGCATTTTGCTGCGGTAAAAGTTGTAAAATTCCTCCGTGTGGCTCTCATAAAAGCTGTGGCTGAGCATAGTCTCCGGCGGATATTTGAATTTCTGGTGGTACAGGCCGTCCACGCTGCGAAAGTCCTTGATCCCCGACTCCGTGCTCACCCCGGCCCCGCCGAAAAACACGATGTTGTCGCTCTCGTCCACCAGCTTTTTCAGCTGCAAAATGGCATCGGTCATGGTTTTGCCCTCCGTTTCGTATTATATAAAATAAGGAGTGTTTCAATGAATATCCAAATCTTCGGCTCCAAAAAGAACAACGACAGCAAGAAAGCCGAGCGCTGGTTCAAGGAGCGGCGCATCCAATATCAGTATATCGACCTCTACGCCAAGGGCCTGTCCCTGGGGGAGTACCGCAGCGTCAAGGCGGCGGTGGGCTTCGACGCCCTCATAGACACCCGGTGCGACGCCTACGAGGACCTGGGCCTGCAATATGTGCCGCCCCAGTCCGTGGACGCCCGCATAGCCGACTGCCCGGCGGTGTTCAACGCCCCCATCGTCCGCAACGGCAAGCAGGCCACCGTAGGCTACCACCCGGAAATTTGGGAAACCTGGAAATGAACTGGCGAAAAATCTTCGATTTTTCCGCCAAAGGGATTGCAGCCTGCTGCGCGCATAATTTTTGCGCCGTGCGCAAAAATTCCACACTTGCAGCCTGAGAGGTATTTTTCCCCACGCACATGTCGCGGTGAAAAATGATTTGAATTTTTCGAGTCTGCGGACGCGAACTCTGCGAGGCTTTTTATTTATTCTATTTAAGTTTTTCACAAAACGCCCCTGGCCACGCGGTCGGGGGCGTTTTTTCACAGTACATAACTGTTGTCAATCTGCACCACGGCAAAATACTGCTCCCCCAGCTCCTGCACCAGCGCACAAATGCGCTTTTGCACCTGGTCCCGGTCCAGCTTCACCCCGTAGGGCACCACCGTGTCAAAGATCAGGTTGGTGTGGGTGGGACCGGGCACAATGCGAAAGTCGTGGATGGTCAGCTGCGGGTCAATGGTCTTCACCTTTTCCGCCACGGCCATGTGCAGCCGCAGGGTCTCCGGGTCGTCGGTGACGATGGGGTCCATGTGGATCACCGCGATGCACCCCAGCTCCTTTTGCAGCCGGTGCTCGATGTTGTCAATGACATCGTGGAGCTGCAGCAGGTCGCCGCTGGCGGGCACCTCCGCGTGCAGGGAGATCATCACCCGCCCCGGGCCGTAGTCATGTACGATCAGGTCGTGAACATTCTGCACCTCCGGGTACGACAGCGCGATCTGCTCAATGTGCTCCACGAACTCCGGCTCCGGCGTCTGGCCCAGCAGGGGAGAGAGGGTGTCCTGGGCGGCCTTGTAGGCGGAAAACAGGATGAACAGCGCCACCAGCAATCCCACCCAGCCGTCGATCATCAGTCCCGTGAACTGCCCCACCAGCGTGGCTGCCAGCACCGCCCCGGTGGAAACGGCGTCGGAAAGGCTGTCCGCAGCCGTGGCGCTCATGGCCGCCGAGCGGAGCTTTTTTCCCACCGCCCGGTTGTAGTAGAACATATACAGCTTCACGCCGATGGAAACCGCCAAAATTCCCAGCACCAGCGGCGAGGAGGTCACCTCCTCCGGGTGCAAAATCTTGCCGATCGACGATTTCCCCAGCTCCACGCCCATCAGCAGGATCAGCCCCGCCACCACCAGGCCGGATATGTACTCCATCCGCCCGTGTCCGAAGGGATGCTCCGGGTCCGGCTTGCGCCCCGCCAGGCGGAACCCCAGCAGCGTCACCAGTGACGACCCCGCGTCGGATAAATTGTTGAAAGCGTCGGCGGTGATGGCGATGGACCCGCTGACGGACCCGGCAAAAAACTTCACCGCAAACAGCAGCAGGTTCAGCCCAATGCCCACCGCGCCGCAGAGCTGCCCATAAGCCTGCCGCAGCGCACTGGGGGACAGGCTCTCCCGCCCCCGGATAAACACCCGGGCCAAAAACTCGATCATAGCACTTTCTCCCTCTCCGATGCGGGGCGCTCTAAAAAAGCCTCGCAGAGTTTGCCGCCCGCAGGCGGCAAAAAAATCAAATCATTTTTCACCGCGACATGTGCGTGGGGAAAAATACCGCTCAGGCTGCAAGTGTGGAATTTTGCCGCTTGCGGCAAAATTATGCGCGCAGCAGACTGCAAGCCTCTTGGCAAAAAATTCCGCAGGAATTTTTGCCAGTTTCACACACCGTGGATAACCAGCTTCATCTGGCAGCAAAGCCTGTCCAAATCTTCGTCCGTAGCAGCGGGCAGCCGCAGCTTGCCCCCGCAGTCCTTGCAAATGAGGTCCACCGCCCCCCTATGCACGGCAATGGAGTATTCCCGGCACCCGCAGGAGCAGCTTATGCCGCCCCGGGATGCAATGTCCTTCAGCTCCGAGAGTACCTCGTACATGATTACATTGTCCGTGAACGCCTCCGGCTCCTCGCAGCGGTCCTTTTCCGCCCGCAGCTCCAGCTCCTGGGCGGCCTTTTCCACCTCCGCCTGTTCGCCCACATAGCAGCACAGCTGCTTGGTCTTGGGGCAGGCCAGGCCCACGCCCCGGCCCTCCAGCAGCGCCTGGGTGCTCACCTCCGCCTGGTGCGTCTCCCCGCACAGGCCGCAGGGTACCCACAGGCGGAACCGCATCCCGTCGGTCTCCGCCCGCAGCTCCGATTTCTCGCAGTCACATTCGATTCGCACGGCGGCGGCACTGAGGGCAAAGCGCGTGCGTTGGGCCAGCACGATTTTTTTGCAGTTGGGGCACAGGTAAGCAAAGCTGCGCATATCTTCCATGGGAAAGCTCCCCTTTCAAGTACATATTTAATTTATTATATCAGTATTCAAAACAAAATACCAGCCCCCGCCGCAAGATTTCCCGGCTCCCTTCTTGACAGTTTTTTTTCAATCGGTTATGATGAACAAAAAGCGATTAAGGACCGATGACTATGAAAAAGGAACTCACCCCCCGCAAGCGCCAGGCCCTGGAAATGCGCGCCCGCATCCAGAGCGCCGCGCTGACCCTGTTCAACCGGGAGGGCTTTGAAAATGTATCCGTGGAGGAGATCGCCCAGGCCGTGGGCTGCTCCGTGGGCAATATTTACCACTATTTCAAGAGCAAGGACGAGCTGGCCATCCAGGTCACGCAAATGGTAGACGAGGCTTACACCGCCCTGGAGCAGGACTATCTCGCCTCCGCCGCCCCCGCCCGGGAAAAGCTCCTGGACTTCGTGGGCCGCGCTCTGGAGATCAGCGCCCGGGACGAGATGCTCTATAAAGCCTTCATCCACGGCCTGCGCTATCCGGAGCAGGCGGTGCTGAAAAAGAACGACAAGCGCGTCTACTACCGCCTCCTGCGCCAGCTGGTGGACCAGTGCCAGCAGGAGGGGAGCATCCACCCGTCCTACGACCCGGACCGCCTGGTGGAGGACCTGGTGGTCCTGCACCGTGGCACCCTCTTTGAGTGGCGCATCTACCAAGAGGGCTTCGATGTAGCCCAGCAAGGCCGCCGCATGGCCGCCGCCCTCCTGCGCGGCTGGCAGACCCCGCCCGCAGAAAACTAAAACCACAAAATGCTTGAAATTCCAGCTGAAATACGCTATAATTTAGTGCAGTATAACAAAAGAGAGCGAGAAGAAAGCGCGAGGAGGTATTTCGCATGGAAATTTTGCTGACAATTGTGTTCGTCTTTATCGGGATCGTGGCCTCGGGCCTTGGTCAACAACACCTGAATTTCGAGGGGTTAGGTATTGTAGTGGAAACAGCAGTCATTGGCGGCGCTATCCTGTGGAGAATGCGGAGATACCATAAAGAAAAAACCGAACAGACCTCGGAAGAATGACCGCAAAAGGGGAGAGGACCATGGAAAATTCCTATAACGAGCCCAATAAAACCCCCGACCAGCCTGGCCGCAGCGCCGCCATCACCAGCCTGGTCCTGGGCAGTGTGGCCGTGGGCCTGTGGCTTTTTGTCGGAGCCGCGCTCCTGCCCGTGCTCCTGGGCATCGTCGGCCTGGTCTCCGCCGCTAAGTCCAAAAAGGCGGGCTACCCCGGCGACCTGCGCACGGCGGGCTTCATACTCTCCCTCATCGCCCTCATCGGCGGCGCCCTGGCCCTCCTGGCCGCCCTGGTCACCATCCTTCTCCTGGGCCTGACCTTCGACGCCGACATCTTCAACTGGCCCAACATCTTCGACGCCCTCACCGACGGCACCATGTATTTCTAAAAATCCCCACCGCCGCCGGAGCCCCCCGCCCCGGCGGTATTTTTTACCCTTATAATCCCGTTAAGAATAAAAAACCCGCGTAAAAACCCGCCCCCGGCCATTGACAACCCCCTCTCCCGGGACTATAATAAAACCATTCATTAAATTATTCGGTGAAACATTCGGCGTTTTACGCCAAATAACCAGCAAAAAGGAGGACACAGCCATGAAAGTTCTCATCATCAACCCCGGCGCCACCTCCACGAAGATCGCCGTGTTCGACGAGGACACCCAGGTTTTCAAAAAGGGCATCGACCATTCCGCCCAGGAGCTGGAGCAGTTCGACCGGGTCATCGACCAGGCCGACTTCCGCCAAAAGGCCATCCTGGAGGCCGTGGCCGAAGGGGGCTATCAGCTCACGGATTTTGCCGCCGTCTGCGGCCGGGGCGGGCTCTATCGGCCCATTCCCTCCGGCACCTACGCCGTCAGCGACGCGGTCATGCGCGATGTGGAGCAGGCCCCCTACGGCGAACACGCCTCCAACCTGGGCGCGTACCTGGCCCGCCGCATCGGCGACATGGCGGGCATCCCCGCCTTCTTCGTGGACCCCGTCTGCGTGGACGAAATGACCGAGGTGGCCCACTACACGGGCTTCGCCCCCTTCCGCCGCCTGTGCCAGTTCCACGCGCTGAACCAAAAGTCCATTGGCCGCAAGGCCGCCGCTCTCCTGGGCAAGAAGTATGAGGAGGCCAATTTGGTGGTCTGCCACCTGGGCGGCGGCGTGTCCGTGGCCGCCCACGAAAAGGGCAGGGTAGTGGATGTGTTCAATGTGAAGGACGAGGGCTCCATGGGCCTGGACCGTGGCGGCGCGCTCCCGGTGAACGCCCTCATCAACTACTGCTTCAGCGGCAAGACCAAGGACGAGGTGAAAAAGACCCTGGGCCGCCAGGCGGGCATGTACTCCTACCTGGGCACCACGGACTTCCGCGTCATCTGCGCCAAGGTGGTGGAGGGCGACCCTAAGTTCACCGAGGCCTACCGGGCCCTGGTCTACCAGCTCTCCAAGGACATCGGCGCCATGGCCGCCGTGCTGCACTTCGATGTGGACGCCATCGTCTACACCGGCGGCATGGCCTATGAGCAGTTCTTCTGCGACGATATAACCAAGTTCGTGGGCAAGATCGCCCCCATCCTCCGCCTCCCCGGCGAGGAGGAAATGCGCTCCCTGGCCGAAGGCGCCCTTCGGGTCCTCCACGGCCAGCAAGAAGCCAGCGTATATTAAAAGCCTCGCAGAGTTCGCGTCCGCAGACGCGAAAAATTCAAACCCTTGGCAGAAAAATCGCAGATTTTTCGCCAGCATTATGAAAGGTGGAAAAAGCTATGAAGCATCTCATGTCCGGCAACGAGGCTACCGCCCGTGGCGTCTATGAAGCCGGTATCAAGGTCTGTTCCGCTTACCCCGGTACCCCCAGCACGGAGATCTTGGAGAACCTGCCCCAGTACGGCAAGGATGTCTACTGCGAGTGGGCCCCCAATGAAAAGGTCGCCACCGAGGTGGCCTACGGCGCGTCCGTGGCCGGTTCCCGAGCCTTCTGCACCATGAAGATGGTGGGCCTCAATGTGGCCGCCGACCCCCTTTTCACCGCCGGATACATGGGCGTGAACGGGGCCTATGTGGTGGTCACCGCCGACGACCCCTCCTGCCACTCCTCCCAGAATGAGCAGGATAACCGCCACTATGCCCGCGCTGCCAAGATCGCCATGGTGGAGCCCAGCGACGCCCAGGAGTGCAAGGACTTCGTTTCCCTGGCCTGCGACATCTCCGAGCAGTTCGACACCCCCGTCCTCTACCGCACCACCACCCGGGTCTGCCACAGCAAGGGCCTGGTGGAGTTCGGCCAGCGCACGGAGCACACCGCCCCCGCCTACGCCCGCAACACCCGTAAATATATCTGCGCCCCGGCCAACGCCTACTTAAACCATCCCCTGGTGGAGGAGCGCCTGAAAAAGCTGGAGGAATACGGCTGCACCACCGCCCTGGAAAACGGTCTCAATAAGATAGAGCTGGGCGACGGCCGGGTGGGCGTCATCACCGCCTCCATCAGCTACCAGTACGCCAAAGAGGTGTTCCCGGAGGGAACTTCTTTCCTGAAGCTGGGCTTGACCTATCCTCTCCCCATGAACCTGATCCGCGACTTCGCCTCCAAGGTGCAGAAGCTCTATGTCATCGAGGAGCTGGACCCCTTCATGGAGGAGCAGATCAAGGCCGCCGGTATCGACTGCGTGGGCAAGGAGCTCACCGGCAAACTCTATGAGCTGAATACCGAGCTGGTCCGTGAGCGCGTTTTGGGCATCAAGACCGACTATACCCCCGTCACCGAGGTCCAGCCCGCCAAGCGTCCCCCGGCGCTGTGCCCCGGCTGCCCCCATCGCGGCTTCTTCTATACCCTTTCCAAGAATAAAAATTATGTGGTCACCGGCGACATCGGCTGCTATACCCTGGGCTTTGCGCCCCCGCTGAACTGCATGGATGTGTGTATCTGCATGGGCGGCGGCTTCTCCGCGGGCATGGGCATGGCCAAGAGCTTCCAGCGGGAGGGCGTCACCGATAAGGTGGTCTTCGGCGTCATGGGCGACTCCACCTTCTTCCACTCCGGCATGACCGGCGCCGCCGAAATCGTCTACAATAAGGGCCGCATGATCCCCTGCGTCCTGGATAACCGCATCACCGGCATGACCGGCCATCAGGATAACCCCGGCACCGGCTACACCCTCATGGGCCAGGAGACCAACATGATTAGCGTAGAAAAGGTCCTCTCCGCCTACGGCTTCGACCCCATCTATACCGTTGACCCCCAGGACCTGGCCGCCATGAAAAAGACCGTAGACGATGCCGTGGCTGCTTTGAAAGAGGGCAAACAGCCCGCCATCGTTACCCGCCGTCCGTGCCTGCTCATCAAGCGCCGCAAGCCCGACATCGGCATGTGTACGGTGGACCCGGATAAGTGTCGCAGCTGCAAGAGCTGCCTCAAGGTGGGCTGCCCCGCCATCTCCATGGAAAACGGCAAGGCCAGCATCGACCGCACCCAGTGCGTGGGCTGCACCGTCTGCGCCCAGGCCTGCCCCTTTGACGCCATCGAAAAGGAGGAGAAATAATATGTCCAATGTGAAAAGCGCGTTGCTGGTCGGTGTTGGCGGCCAGGGAGCCATTCTCATTTCCAAGATTATGTCCAACGGCTTCATGCAGGCCGGGTATGATGTCAAGCAGAGCGAGGTCCACGGTATGGCCCAGCGTGGCGGCAGCGTCTCCACCCAGGTCCGCTGGGGCGATAAGGTCTATGGCCCCGTGTTTGGCCGTGGCGAGGCGGACATCATGGTGGCCCTGGAGAAGATGGAAGCCGTGCGCTACGCGGAGTTTTTGAAGCCCTCCGGCGTGGCCGTTATCAATGACTACGCCATCAAGTCCACCACCATCGCCGCCGGGCAGGAGGCCTACCCCGAGGGCTGTATCGAGGCCATGGAGAAGCATTTCAAGACCATCGCCGTCCCCGCCAGCGATATAGCCCTGGCGCTGGGCAACGCCAAGTGCATGAATGTGGTCCTCTTCGGCGCCATGTGCGACAGCCTCGGCTGCCCCGAGATCGACTGGGAGCAGGTGGTAGCCGCCACCGTCCCCGCCAAAGTCAAGGATCTGAATATCCAAGCCTTCCAAGCCGGCCGCGCCGCCGCCCAAAAGGCCAAATAAAAGACAAAGTAAATAACCCCCAAAACAGCAAGGCGGAGAATCCCAACTCCGCCTTGCTGCATTTTATAAAAAGCCCCACCGCACCCCTTGTGACCCGTCCGTAGGGGTCGGCGTCCCCGACGACCCGCCTTACCGCACTCTCATGTAATGCGTAGGGGCGGGGTTCTACCCCGCCCGTTTGCACCAGCCCCCATAAATCCGTAGGGCGGGCTGCCCTCAGCCCGCCGCCCGATACCCACCGTACCATCGCGGCGGCGTGAGGGCACGCCGCCCTACGCAAGCACCCCTACAAAACAATGCCTTGTAGGGCGGGATCCATGTGTCCCGCCGCCCCCATCTTCCCCCTAAAAAACCTCCCCCGGCAAGAGCCCAACGCTCCTCCCGGGGGGAAATTCTACCCAATCACTTCTTATCAAACAAAATAAACAACAAACTGGACAAACACAGCAGCATCGGATAAAACAGCTGCGGAATAATTTCAAACGCGCTCACCGTAAAGCCCAGCGTGGCGCAGGCGGAAATGGCCACCAGCATCTGCGCGCCGTAGGGGATGATCCCCTGGAACACGCAGGAAAAGGTGTCCAGCAGCGAGGCCGACCGCTTGGGGCTGATGCCGTACTCCGTGGCGATCTCCTTGGCGATGGGCCCGGCCATGACGATGGCCACGGTGTTGTTGGCCGTGGAAATGTCCATCAGCCCCACCAAAATGCCAATGCCCAACTGCCCGCCGCGCTTGCCGTGGAACATCTTGTGAATGGCCGCCAGCAGCGCGTCAAATCCGCCGTAAGCCCGAATCAGCCCGCACAGCGACGACACCAGCAGCGTCACCAAAATCGTCTCAAACATCCCGCTGACCCCCGAGCCCATGTTGCCCATGAGCTCCATAGCCGTCACCTGCCCCGTAGCCAGCGTGATAGCCGCCCCGGCGGCGATACCCACCAGCAGCACCACGAACACATTCAGCCCCACAATACCGCCGATGAGCACCAGCACATAGGGGATGAGCAGCAGCAGATTGTGGTCGCCCGAGGGCGTTCCCGCCACATCCGCCTGCAAAGAGATAACGATGATCACCGCCAGCGCAGCCAGGGCCGCAGGCAGCGCGATCTTAAAGTTCACCCGGAACTTGTCCTTCATCTGGCACCCCTGGGTGGAGCAGGCGGCAATGGTGGTGTCGGAGATAAACGACAAGTTGTCGCCGAACATGCTCCCGCCCATGACGGACGCCACGCACAGCGGCAAACTGAACCCGGAGTCCTTGGCCACCGCCACGGCAATGGGCGTCAGCAGCGTAATGGTGCCCACGCTTGTGCCCATAGCCATCGACACGAAGCACGCTACCACAAACAGCACTGCCACCGCCAGCTTCGCCGGGGCGATGGACAGCAGGAAGTAGGCCACCGCCTCCGCGCTGCTGCGCCCGGTGACGCCCACGAACACGCCCGCCGCCAGGAAGATCAGGATCATGGTCACGATGTTCTTGTCGCCGATGCCCTGGCCCATGAGGACCAGCTTCTCGTCAAAAGAAATGCTGCGGTTTTGCAGGCACGCCACCAAAATGGCCACCATAAAGGCCACCACAATGGGAATCTGGTAAAAGCCCATCTCTACCTTCAGCACATATTCCAGCACGATGCCCAGCCCCAAATACAGCACCAGGAACACCGCGATGGGCAGCAGCGCCACTGCCCGGGGCGTCTTTTTCTCGTTCATTGCTTTTCTCTCCTCAAATTTTTCCGAAAACAAACATTCGCTGCGCCCCTCAAACAGCGCAGCGAATATAGATTAGCATAAATTTTTCGTAAATACAACAAGTATCGCCTAATTATTTCCGCCCTTGCGAAAAACATGGATGTCAAAACTGATGCGGCAGGTAAGCTCATCCCGCTCCTCCAGCCGCCGCACCCCCTCCCGGGGCGTGTTCCAAAAATAGGGCGTCATTTGAAACAGGGCCAAAATATCCTCCCGGCAGGGCAGGTGAATGACCTCCTCCACATGCCGCACCTCCACCGGCTCGAAGCCCTCGTAGGGCACCTCCTTCACCTCATTTGTGTAAGGCCGGTCATAGAGAATTTCCTTCAGCTCCCACAGATGCTTTTCAGACGGCACCACATACAGAAGCCCACCGCCGGTTTTCAGCACCCGCCGAAATTCCTCCGCCGCCATAGGGGAAAAGCAATTGATAATCAGGTCCACGCTCTCCGCCGCCACCGGCAGATGGTACGACGAAGCCACCGCGAACTCCACCTCTTTTTCCCGCTTGGCTGCCCGCCGCAGGATGAACTTGGAGATGTCCGTCCCGGCCATGCCCGGGGCCTTTCCCTCCGCCAGCAAAGCCCGGAAAATGCCGCTGGTGTAGTACCCCTCGCCGCACCCAGCGTCCAGCACCGCAGGCGCATCATCGGTCATAGAAACCGCCAGGCGGCACAGCTCCGCCCGCAGCGGCTCATAGTAGCCCTTAGACAGAAAGGCCCCTCGTGCCGCCGCCATGCCCTTGCCGTCCCCCGGGTCCTTGGAGTGCTTTTGATTCACCGGCAGCAGGTTGCAGTAGCCCTCCTTGGCCAGGTCGAAGCTGTGCCCGGCGGGGCAGACATACCGCCGCTCCTCCCGCCGTAGCGCCGCCCCGCACACCGGGCAGATGAAAAAGCTCCTCATAGCTCCTCCTTGTTCACCGTCACATCGTGTATCCACTTCCGGCTGCGCACCCGGTAGGCGCACAGGGGAATTTTCACCATAGACTCCGTCTGCATGGCGATGGCAATGGGCCAAATACCGATTTTCAGCACCAGGGCGCACAGGGCCGTCAGCGGCAGGCAGATGACCCACTGGGGCGCCAGATCCAGCGCCGCGCTCCAGAACACATCGCCCCCGGAGCGCAAAACGCCCGTGATGCTGGTGATGGAGTAAGCGTGGGTGGGGATGAAGGCAAAGCCCGTCACCGCCAGGGCCGTGGCAATGGCAGCAGACTCGCCGTAGAGCTTAAACAGCGGGAATACCACCGGCATGAACACCGTGGGCACCAGCGCCAGGGCAATGGCCCCCAGCACCACGCCCGACACGATGGTAAACCGCAGCAGCGCCCGGCTCAGGTCCATAATTTCGTCCTCGCTCTGTCCCTCGCCGATGGCCTTGCCCACCAGCACCGCCGTGGCCGCGCCCAGGCCGAAGCAGAACACCAGGAACAGCCTGTTCAGGTTCCCCATCACCGCGTTGGCCGCCAGCATCTCCACGGAGTTCTCCGTGTAGCCCAAGATCACCGTCAGCATGCTGTTCCCCAGCCCCCAGGCGGCCTCGTTCAGCACCACCGGGGAGGCGTATTTGAGAAACCGCCGCAGCATATCCCAGCCCGGCCGGACAAAGGCCGCCCACTGCATCCGAATGCGCTTGTCCCGCAGGGCATACACCGTGCAGATGATAAACTCGCTGATACGCGCACACAGCGTCGCGATGGCTGCCCCCTGGATGCCCAGCATAGGAAAGCCCAGCTTGCCGAAGATCAGCAGGTAGTTCAGCCCCGTGTTAATGAGCGTCGAAGCCCCGAACAGCTTCATGCCGAAGCTGGGATTCTCCGCGCTCCGCTGTGCGCTGGCATACACCGAGGACAGCATATTAAAGATGTAAGAAATGCCAATGAGCTTCAGGTACGGCGCACCCAGGATGGACAATTCGTGGTTGTTCGACAGCAGATCCATGATTTGCACCGGCCAAAAAAACAGTACCGCCGCCAATACAGTCGCCACCGCCGCCCCCACAAACGAGGCCACGCCGATAGCCCGGCTGATGCTCTTCATGTCCTTCTTGCCCCAGTATTGGCTCACCAAAATGCCCAGCCCGCTCTGCACGCCGAACACAATTGAAATGAGCAAAAACACCGGTACATTCGCCGCCGTCACCGCCGCCATCTCCGTATTCCCCAACTGGCTGACCATAAAGGTGTCAATAAGCCCCAAAGAAAAAGTGATCAAATTTTGCAGCACAATAGGCATACTCAGCTTCATCAGCCGCTTATAAAACCCATCCTCCCGCCGAATCAAAATAGCCATAAAATCTCCTTGCAATAAAAAATATCCGTAGGGGCCGGCGTCCCCGACGGCCCGTTTCACCGGACTTCTTGTAAAAAAACCTGTCATTGCGAGGGCGCAAAGCGCCCGTGGCAATCCGTACCCCCCGTCCTTAAAGGCCCCCTTGCCTAAAGGGGGCTGGACAGGTTACAATCCGAAGTGCAACACCCCGAAAATAAGAAGACAATACGCCCTC
>CAVJNL010000047.1:0-14671 GCA_963650985.1 Clostridium sp. CAG:413 | reverse complement strand
TGATCGAGGTGCTGGCCACCGCCGGCAACAACCGTCTGGGCGGCGACGACTTTGATAAGTGCGTCATGGACTGGATGGCCGCCGAATTCAAGAAGACCGAGGGCGTGGACCTGACCGGCGACAAGGTCGCCATGCAGCGCCTGAAGGAGGCCGCCGAGAAGGCCAAGATCGAGCTCTCCGGCGTCACCAGCAGCAATATTAACCTCCCCTATATCACCGCCGACGCCACCGGCCCCAAGCACCTGGATGTCACCCTGACCCGCGCCAAGTTCAACGAGCTCACCGGCCACCTGGTGGATGCCACCATGGGCCCCGTGCGCCAGGCCATGTCCGACGCGGGCCTGAAGCCCTCTGACCTTGCCAAGGTCCTGATGGTGGGCGGCTCCAGCCGTATCCCCGCCGTGGTGGAGGCCGTGAAGAACTTCACCGGCAGCGAGCCCTTTAAGGGCATCAACCCCGACGAGTGCGTGGCCATGGGCGCTGCCCTCCAGGCCGGCGTCCTCACCGGCGATGTCAAGGGCCTGCTGCTGCTGGATGTCACCCCCCTGTCCCTGGGCATCGAGACCATGGGCGGCGTCTGCACCCGTCTCATCGAGCGCAACACCACCATCCCCGTGAAGAAGAGCCAGATCTTCTCCACCGCCGCCGATAACCAGACCTCCGTGGAGGTGAATGTTCTCCAGGGCGAGCGCGAGATGGCCGCCGCCAACAAGAGCCTGGGCCGCTTCCACCTGGACGGCATCGCTCCGGCCCGCCGCGGTGTACCGCAGATCGAGGTCACCTTCGACATCGATGCCAACGGCATCGTGAATGTCTCCGCCAAGGACCTGGGCACCGGCAACGCCCAGCACATCACCATCACTTCTTCCTCCAACATGAGCAAGGAGGACATTGAAAAGGCCGTCAAGGAGGCCGAGCAGTATGCCGCCGAGGACGCCAAGATCAAGGAAAAGGTAGAGGTCCGCAACCAGGCCGACCAGATGGTCTACCAGGCCGAAAAGACCCTGAACGAAGTGGGCGACAAGGTCCCCGAGAGCGAGAAGGCCCCCATCCGGGCCGGTATCGACAAGCTGAAGGAGGCCCTCAAGGGCGAGGATACCGACGCCATCAAGGCCGCCACCGAGGAGCTGACCCAGCTGTTCTATAAGATGAGCGAGAAGCTGTACCAGCAGGCACCTCAGGGCGACGGCGCTGCCCAGCAGCCCGGTGCCGACACCGGCGCCCAGGGCGGCCAGTACTACGACGCCGACTACAAGGTCGTAGACGAGGACGACCAAAACAAGTAACCCAAAATAACCACAAATTAGGGGCAGGACCACCTGTCCCTGTTTGTGGCGTTAGGAGCAATATTGTATGGCTGAAAAAAGAGATTATTACGAGGTGCTGGGCATCCAAAAAGGCGCCTCGGAGGACGAGATCAAAAAAGCATATAAGAAGCTGGCCCGCAAATACCACCCGGACATGAACCCCGGCGATAAAGAGGCCGAGGAGAAATTCAAGGAGGTCAACGAGGCCAATGAGGTGCTGTCCGACCCCGAGAAAAAGGCCCGCTACGACCAGTTCGGCTTCGCCGGGGTGGACCCTAACTACGGCGCAGGAGCCGGCGGCGGCGCTTACGGCGGCGGCTTCGACTTCGGCGACCTGGGCGACATATTCGGCAGCTTTTTCGGCGGCGGCTTCGGCGGCGGACAGCGCCGCAACCCCAACGCCCCCCAGCGGGGCGAGAGCATCCGGGCCAGCGTCTCCGTCAGCTTCACGGAGGCGGCCTTCGGCTGCGAAAAGTCCGTCACCTTAGAGCGCAGCGAGCGGTGCCCCACCTGTAAGGGAAGCGCCTGTGCCCCCGGCACCACGCCGGAAATTTGCCCCGACTGCCACGGCTCCGGCACCGTCCAGACCCGCCGCCAGACCCCCATGGGCGTCTTCGCCTCCAACGGTCCCTGCCGCAAGTGCGGCGGCACAGGCCGCCTCATCCACCAGCCCTGCCCCGACTGTCGCGGCAGCGGCGCGGTGCGCAAGCGCAAGACCATCAAGGTCAATATTCCCGCGGGCATCGACCACGGTCAGACCATTTCTCTCCGGGGCCAGGGCAACGCGGGCAAGAACGGCGGCCCCGCCGGCGACCTGCTCATCACCGTCATGGTCCAGCCCCACGAGCTGTTCCGCCGTGACGGCGTGGATGTGTTCTGCGAGGCCCCCATCACCTTCACCCAGGCGGTGCTGGGCGCAGAGCTGGAGATCCCCACCATCGACGGCAAGGTCAAGTATTCCATCCCCGAGGGCACCCAGACCGGCACCGTTTTCCGCCTCAAGGGCAAGGGCATTCCCGTGCTCAATGGCCGTGGCCGGGGCGACCAGTATGTCACCGTGACCATCGAGACCCCCCGCAGCCTGAATAAAGAGCAAAAGGAGGCCCTGCGCAAGTTCAGCGAGACCCTGGGCGAGAACAATTACGAAAAGCGCAAGAGCTTTTTCAAGAAAAAGTGAGGGAAGTCATGTACGCAGCGGATTATCATGTACACAGCACCTGTTCCCCCGACGGCAAAATGACCATGTCCCAGGCGGCGGAGGCCGCCCTCCGGGCCGGGCTGGATGAAATTTGCATCACCGACCATGTAGACACCATCTATTGGGGCTCAAACCAGCCCCGTGACAGCTTCGATTGGGATGCCTCCATGGCCCAGTATTTGGCAGCCCAGGAAAAATTTAGCGATAAATTGTCCATCAAATTGGGCGCCGAGCTGGGCGAAGCCAACCTGGCCTTCGACCGGGCAGAAATTTTGCTGAATTCTGCAAAAAAGCTGGACTTTTGCATCGGTTCGGTGCATACTTGTAGTGAAAAGTTCCATTGTCTGGACCTTTATTTCCTGGAGCCGGGGCAGACCCCCGACTACTACGCCGCCGTCATCGAGGACTACTTAGACAGCGTCCTTTCCATCGCTCGGTGGGGCCGCTTCAGCGTCCTGGGCCACCTGACCCTCCCCCTGCGCTACCTCAAGGAGCACCTGAACATGGACCTGACCTTCGCCCCCTGGTACGACCGGATCCGGGAAATTTTCTCCACCATCATCCCCAAGGGCGTGGGCATCGAGTGCAACACCAATCGCGGCAACCAGCCCCTGCCCGATGCTGATTTACTGCGCCTGTACCGGGACATGGGCGGCGAAATCATCACCCTGGGCTCCGACGCCCACGAAACGAAAGATGTGGGCTGCGTCATCAAGGAGCGCCAGCAGCTCCTCCGTGACTGCGGATTCCAGTATTTCACCACCTTCACCGGCGGCAAGCCGGAATTCAGAAAACTATAAAACACAGGAGACATCACCATGAAAATTGCTATCGGCTGCGACCACGGCGGCTATCTGCTCAAGCAGGATATCCTCATTTGGCTGGAGGAGCACGACATCGACTTTGAAGATGTGGGCTGCTACAATACCGACAGCGTAGACTACCCCATTTACGGCGAAAAGGTGGCCCGTTTGGTGGCATCCGGCGCGTGCGACAAGGGCATCGTTATATGCACCACCGGCATCGGCATCTCCATCGCCGCCAATAAGGTGGGGGGCATCCGCTGCGCGCTCTGCTCCGACAGTCTCAGCGCCGAGATGACCCGCCGCCATAACAACGCCAACATCATCGCCATGGGTGCGGGCATGGTGGGCCCCAACCTGGCTAAGCGCATGGTAGAGGTTTTCCTGAACACCGAGTTCGAGGGTGGCCGCCACGCCCGCCGCGTGGCCCTGCTGGATGCTATCCAGCCCTGAGAAACTGACGAAGGAGGTGCCCCATGTCCACCAAAGGCTACAACAGCTATCACGGACGGACCCCGCTTTGGAAAAAGATCGTCATTCCCATTTTGGTGCTGCTCCTGCTGGCCGGGGGTGCCTTCCTGTATTGCCAAAATCACCTGGTCTACGACGATAACGGCAAGGTCCACCTGGACATCCCCTTTTTGAATAAGAAGGACGACCAGACCAAGACCCCCGACGACAGCCCCGACCCCGACGATGTAGACTACATCCGCGAGGAGCCCCAGGGCCCCACCATCGAGGTCATCCACGCCACCGCCCAGCCCGACAGCGTCCTGGAGCAGGATGTCTCCGCCCTTCTGAGCGGCAGCGATCAGACTGTTTTTCTCACCCTGAAGCTGGCCGACGGCACCTTTACCTACCAGCCGTCCTTCCAGGCCGAGGGCACCGTGGGCTCCGCCATCAGCACGGAGAATTTGAAGAAGCTCACCGCCTCGGATAAATATGTGGTGGTCCGCGTCAGCGCCTTCGGCGACACCGCCTACGCCCTCAGCCATGTGGACGAGGCCGGCCTCCTGCGCACCTGGGACGAGTGGCTCTGGTACGATTATAGCAGCCAGTGCTGGCTGGACCCCACCAAGGCCCCGGCCCAAGCCTATCTCAAGCAGGTCTGCAAGGACCTGGCGGACCTGGGCGTGGACGAGATCGTCCTGGATAATTTCGGCTGGCCCGCCGTGGGCAATATGCCCGCCATGCTGGTGCCGGACGGCACAGATAAACCGGCGGTGCTCACGGGCATCATCGCCGCCCTCCGGGAGACCCTGCCCAAAACCACAGCCCTGTCCGTGGCCATCGACCGCAACGCTCCGGAAAACAGCGGCCTGACCCCGGCGGTCCTCACCCTCTTCGACCGCATCTACGCCGACTCCGAAGGGGTAGACCTGAATGCCCTGACCGCCACCCTCCCCACGGACTTCAACCAGGAGACCCAACTGGTCCCCCTTACCCCAACACCCCCCACCACCGGCAGCTATGTCCTCATAACGGACTAAAAAAATAAAGCACAACAGGAGCAGCGTTCCCCAAAAGAACGCCGCTCCTTTTTGCATACCACCCCGCACTCCATGCAACCCTCCGTAGGGGCGACCCTCGCGATCGCCCGCCCCACGGCGCTACTTGAGACCCTTCCGTAGGGGTCGGCGTCCCCGACGACCCGTTTTACCGCACCCCTTGTAACCCTCCGTAGGGGAGGGGCTCTGCCCCTCCCACGGGCGGGGTAGAATCCCGCCCTACGCACGATTCGGAAGCGTGCGCAAACCCCGCAATCCACCTCCGTAGGGGCGGACGCCCCTGTCCGCCCCCCGCACCCCTTGCAAAAAAACCATGTCATTGCGAGACCAGTGACCAAAGTCACTGGTCGTGGCAATCCGTAACCCCCGTCCCCCAACCCCATTTCTTCCCCCTTTTCATCCGCCCCAAAATATGATAAAATAAACACCAACAACACTCAGGGGAGGAACAACCACCCATGTGCAACCGCATCTACATCGAGATCACCAACCGCTGCAACCTCTCCTGCGACTTCTGCCACGGCACCCGCCGCCCCCCGCGCACCATGACCCCGGCGGAATTTGAAGTCCTGGCCCAAAAACTCCAAGGCGAGACCCAATACCTCTACCTCCATGTCCTGGGCGAACCCCTCCTGCACCCGCAATTGGGAGACATCCTCTCCACCGCCCACCGCCTGGGCTTTCGTACCTGCCTGGTCACCAACGGCACCCTGCTTCCCCGGCAAAAGGACACCCTGCTCGCCGCCCCCGGCCTCCATAAACTCAGCGTCTCCCTCCACAGCTTCGAGGGCAATGCCCAAAGCGGCGACATGTCCGCCTACCTGCGCGGCGTCTGGAGCGCCGTCCTGCCCCTGTCCCAAAAAGGAACCCTCTGCGCCCTCCGCTTGTGGAACGAAGGCACCCCCCAGCGCTGCAACACCGAAATTCTAAACTTCCTCTCTGCCCAGATCGGCCAAAATGTGGAAGCCCTGCCCCAAGACGCCCGTGGAAACCGCACCCTGTCCCCAAACCTCTTCCTGGAGCGTGCGGAGCGCTTCGCCTGGCCGGACCTCACCGCCCCGGAGAGCGGTGCCAACTTCTGCCACGGCCTCACGCGCCAGCTGGCCGTCCTGTGCGACGGCACCGTCACCCCCTGCTGCCTGGACAGCGACGGCACCATCGCCCTGGGCAACCTGTTCACCCAAACCCTCCCCGACATTCTGCAAAGCCCCCGGGCCGCCGCCATGGCCGCCGGTTTCGCCGCCCGTCGCCCCTCCGAGGACCTGTGCCGCCGCTGCGGCTACGCCCGCCGCTTCGTGAAATAAACTATGGAAAACATCGAAAAATTACAAGCCATCGTCCGCCCCCTCCTGGCCTGGTACGACAAAAACCGCCGCGTTCTCCCCTGGCGGGAGCAGGTGTCACCCTACCGCACCTGGGTGTCGGAGATCATGCTCCAGCAGACCCGGGTGGCCGCCGTGCTGCCCTACTTTCAGCGCTTCATGGCCCGCTACCCCACAGTCCAGGACCTGGCCCGGGGCGATGAGGAAGAGCTGCTGAAGCTCTGGGAGGGCCTGGGCTATTACAGCCGGGCCCGTAACCTGCAAAAAGCCGCCCGCGTGGTCACGGAGACCTACGGCGGCGCGTTCCCGGTGGACTACAAGTCCCTCACCGCCCTCCCCGGCATCGGCGACTACACCGCCGGGGCCATCCTCTCCATCGCCTTCGGCCTCCCCGCCCCGGCGGTGGACGGCAATGTCCTGCGCATCGTCAGCCGCGTCACCGGCTGGGACCGGGATGTCCAGGCCACAAAAAAAGAGATCACCCGCTGGATGGCCGCCACCGTCCCCTCGGACCGCCCCGGCGCGTTCAACCAAGCCCTCATGGACCTGGGCTCGGCCCTGTGCCTGCCCGGCCCCGCTCCCCGCTGCCCGGACTGCCCCCTCCACGGCATCTGCACCGCCGAGTGGGAGGGCACCCAGGCCAGACTCCCCGTCCGCGCCCCCAAAAAAGAAAAGCGCCCGGAGGAACTGACGGTTTTCCTCCTGCGCCGCCCGGACGGCGCCGTGGCCCTGCGCCAGCGCCCCAAAACCGGCCTCCTGGCGGGCCTTTGGGAGTACCCCAACGCCCCCGGCCTGCTCACCGAGGCCCAAGCCGCCCGGCAGCTTTCCGCTTGGGGCCTCACGCCCCTGCACTGGGCGGAGTCCTGGCAGGCCATCCACATTTTCACCCATGTCCGCTGGCAGATGCAGGGCTACGCCGTCCTGGTCTCCGGCCCGGGCGACCTCTCGTGGTATTCGGAGGATCAGCGCCGCCAAAAGGCCGTCCCCTCCGCCTTTGAAAAAGCCAATCACGTCCTGCAAAAATGGGAAGGAGAATAAATAAATGGCACAGCTTTACTTCAAATTCGGAGCCATGGGCTCCAGCAAATCCGCCAACGCCCTCATGGCCCGGTTCAACTACGAGGAGCGCGGCCAGGCCACCCTTCTGGTGAAGCCCCAGCTGGACACCCGGGACGGCGACCACATGGTCCGCTCCCGCATCGGCCTGGAGCACCCCTGCATCTATTTCCACGAGATGCAGCAAATGGCCGACAGCGACCTGCAAAAATTCGCCTGCATCATCGTGGACGAAGCCCAGTTCCTCACCAAAGAGGAGGTCTACTACCTGGTCCACCTGGTGGACGACTGCAGCATCCCCGTCATCTGCTACGGCCTGAAGGCCGACTTCAAGGGCGAGCTTTTCCCCGGCAGCTACCAGCTCCTGGTTTTGGCGGACAAGCTGGAGGAGGTCAAAACGATATGCTGGTGCGGCAAAAAAGCCGCCTTCAACGCCCGTTTTGACGAGCATGGCTGCGTGGTCAAGGAGGGCGCCCAGGTGGTGCTGGGAGCCAACGATAAATACATCGGCCTGTGCCGCCGCCACTGGGTGGCCGGTGACCTGGGCCCGGACTTCAAGCCCTTAAAAGGATGATCTGCGCCATCTGCCCCCGCCGCTGCGGAGCCGAACGCACGGAGACGGAGGGCCACGGCTTCTGCCAAATGCCCGCCGCCCCGGCGGTGGCCCGGGCGGCCCTGCACCCCTGGGAGGAGCCGGTGCTCTGCGGCGACCGCGGCGCAGGCACGGTGTTTTTCTCCGGCTGCAATTTGGGCTGCTGCTACTGCCAAAACGCCCCCATTTCCCGGGAAAACTTCGGCAAGCCCGTCTCCGCCCCCCGCCTGCGTGAGATTTTTGAAGACCTTATCGCCCGGGGTGCCGCCACCATCGACCTGGTGACGCCCACCCACTTCGTGCCCTTTATTTTGCCTGCCCTGGACCCGCCCCTGCCCGTGCCCGTGGTCTACAACTGCGGCGGCTACGAGAGCGTAGACACCCTGCGCCTTTTGGACGGCAAGGTCCAGGTGTACCTGCCCGACCTGAAATACGCCGACCCTGCCCTGGCCCAAGACCTTTCCCGCGCCCCGGACTATTTCAAGACGGCCACCGCCGCCATCCGGGAGATGTTCCGCCAAACCGGCCCCTGCGTGGTGGAGGGCGGCCTGCTCCGTCGCGGCGTTCTCATTCGCCACCTGGTGCTCCCCGGCCACCTGGAAAACACCCGCCTCTGCCTGGACTGGATTGCCCGCACCTTCCGCCCCGGCGAGGTTTTGGTCTCTCTCATGAGCCAGTATACCCCCCAGCCCGGAGCCCGGGGCAGCCTTGCCCGCCCGGTGACGGCGGCGGAGTACCGCGCCGCAGTCCAATACATGGAAAACTGCGGCATCACCGGCGGCTTCACCCAGGAGCGCACCTCCGCCCGGGAGGAGTACACCCCGCCCTTCGACCTCACCGGCGTCAGATAGATGCGTGTTGTTTGGTACATTTGGAATCATAAAAACAAGATTTTTCTCAAAAACAACGAATTTTTCGCATAAAACCCACCCGCAAAGCAGAAACCCTATTGCAATCCCGCCCGGAATGTGGTAGGGTAAAAGCACAAGAAAAAAGCCGCCCCTTTCGGCGGCCCCAGCGGGCATATTAAATTAGGAGGTACTTGTTATGAGCTATCCCAAGACCGGCCAGGAGGTCTATGTCAGCCTGAACCTGTCCAACACCATGCTCACCGGCATCGGCAAGGGCACCATCACCCGGGAGGAAGTCTCCGTAGACTATTTGAAGAAGCTGTTTGAAAAATACGGCGTCATCGTCTCCGCCAAGCCCGAGCAGCACCGCCTGCTGGACATCGTCAACGAGACCTTCGACCTGGAGCTGGAAGTCCCCCAGGAGCTGAAGCTCTTCCAGCTCTCCGAGCAGCACCGCCGCCTGGTGGTCATCAATGTCCAAGGCCTGCGCCGCAAAGGCGGCTCCCTCCTACCCGAGTATACCGAGGAGGAGTTCAATGAGGCCACCTTCACCTTCGTAAAATACTATGTCCAGTCCCGCCACTACGACGACCTGGTAGAGGAAAATAAGAAACTGAAATACGACCTCGACCAAGAACTGGAATGGCGCCACCGCACCGACAGCTAAAGCATAAGGACCCCCTCACGCCCCGCCCAAGCGGGGCGTTTTTCATTCCTCGCCCCCTTGCAACTCATCCGTAGGGGCGACCCTTGCGGTCGCCCGCCCGCCGCACTACTTGTAACCACTCGTAGGGGCCGATGATCCTGTTGCGGTGCCCAAAATTTCCGCGCTGCCTTACGGCGGACGCCCCCAATTTTGACCGCGGCCACTCGTTCCGGCCCACCGTCGTGCCAGCCGATTGGCGGCCACTGTCGTGGCCGCCAATCGGGGCATTTCCTCGAAACCGCCTCGCTTCATCCGCCACTGGCGGCGCTTCGCCGATTTCCCCGCTGCATCCGCCACCGGCGGCGCTCAGTTCGCTCCCCACATCGGCCCGTCCCACCGCACTTCTTGTAACTGTGCGTAGGGGCGACCCTCGCGGTCGCCCGCCTGTACAGACCCCCAAATTGTGCGTAGGGGCGGGGTTCTACCCCGCCCGCTCAAAATTGCACCGCGACCCTTGCCATTTCGTAGGGGCGGATGCCTCTGTCCGCCCACTACCCAACGCACCCCACAAAAAAGGGAACGCCCACCCAGGCATCCCCATTTAGCTTATGAAATTTTTACACCACCCGGTAATCTCCCCTTGCCGCGGCCTCCAGCCGACGGTTTTTCTCCCGGACCAGCTCGTCCTGGAGCATCCCAATGATGCGGGTACTCACCAAAAAACCCTTGGGCGTCAGGTGCCAGCCGTTTCCGTCCTGCTCCGCCAGGCCCTCCCGGGCGCACTGCTGCAAAAGCTCCGACAGCGGCGCAAATCTCTGCCGGAACCGATACTCAAACTCCCGGGGGTCTACCCCCTGCACGGTGCGCAGCCGCAGCATGAGGTATTCCAGCTCCCGCTCGTCGGCATCCACCGTCTCCGACTCCTGCAAAACAAGCTCACCCTGCAAATACCGCTCCAGGTCCCGCTCATAGCCGTAGCGCACATTGCCGAAGTCCGAGTGCGCCCCGGGCCCGAACCCGGCGTACTCCTGCAAAAGCCAGTATTTCATGTTGTGCCGTGAGGCAAAGTCGGGCCTTGCAAAGTTGGAAATTTCATATTGCTCATACCCGCACCGCTTCAAAAATTCCACGGTATATAAGTACATATCCGCCTGCATATCCTCGTCCGGGAAGGTCAGCTCATCCCGCCTGGCATACAGCGGCGTGTCCTCCTCCAGCTTCAGCCCGTAGCAGGACAGATGCTCCGGGTGCAGACCCACCGCGTCGGACAGGGTCTTTTCCCACCCCTCCATGGTCTGCCCCGGCAGGCCGTAAATGAGGTCCAGGCTCAGATTTTTGAACCCCGCCTTTCGGGCCGCCGCCACGGCCTCCTGCACCTGCTGCCAGGTGTGGATGCGCCCGATGGCCCGCAAAAGCGCGTCGTCCGCAGACTGCACCCCCAGGGAAATGCGGTTGAACCCCGCTCGCCGCAGCCGCTTCAGGGCTTTCTTGTCCCCGGCGGAGTCGGGGTTTGCCTCCAGGGTGATCTCCGCGTGCTTGTCTACCTTATATAATTTCTTGATGCTCCCCAGCAGATGGCACAGCCGGTCGGCCCCTAGATAGCTGGGAGTGCCGCCGCCGAAATACACCGTGTCCACCTTGTGGCAGTCCGCCTGGGGCGCCACCTCCGCCAGGTGCCGCTCCAGGGCCCGGCAGTAGTCGTCCATCCGTCCCTCCGCCCCGGACAGGGAGTAAAAGTCGCAGTAAGCGCACTTGCTTTGGCAGAACGGAATGTGAATGTAAAGCCCCAGGGGCAGGTCTTTTTGAATAGCAGGCTTTTTCATGGCTCAGTCCTCCTGTTTTGGCCGATAAAGAAGTATGGCATCGCTGGGGCAGTTGACCTTGCAGGACCGGCAGCCGATGCAGTCCTCGGTGCGGACCTTGTAAATGCCGTTGGGCTGCTGGTCGATGCAGTGCATCACGCACCACATTGCGCAGATGCCGCACCCGGTGCAGTTCACCGGGATCACCTCCGCCAGGTCATGGTTTTTTTTCCCGAAGGGATGGATCATCTCAGCCATAAAATCAAAACCACCTTTTTCCTTCCCCGAAACTGCACTTTTCGCTTCCCCGAAGCTGTACCTTTTCTGCTCCGTTCGTTCCCCATAGTATACCCTTTTTTCCACTGTTTTGCAAGGAAAACGCATATTTTCCCCGCTCCGTGAGAGACTATGGCGGAAAGGATGTGTACCCATGGAAACAACGCCCCAAAAATATCAGGCCTATGTGAAGCAGAAGCAAAAGAAGTCCCCCATCGCCAAAAATACCGCCCTGGCCTTCCTAATCGGCGGCCTTATCTGCACCCTGGGCCAGCTCATCTCCGACGGCTATGCCGCCGCCGGGCTGAACCAGGACGACACAGCCGCCGCCACCTCCATCAGCCTGGTTTTCCTCTCCGCCCTGCTCACCGGGCTCAACCTCTACCACCGCATCGCCCGCTTCGGCGGGGCCGGGACCCTGGTGCCCATCACCGGCTTTGCCAACGCCGTGGTCTCCCCGGCCATCGACTTCAAGGCCGAGGGCTTCGTCACCGGCATGGCCGCGAAAATGTTTTTGGTGGCGGGGCCTGTGATCGTGTTCGGCACCCTGGCCAGCGCGGTTTACGGGCTTATTTTGTGGCTCATAGGCTGAAAAAACAGCGCCCCGGCCCGCATTTGGGCTGATTTTACCGAAAAAAGCCGGGATAACTGGCACTTTTCACAAAAAACGGGCAGAAAATTGTATTTGTCATAGCTTGAAAAATATTATATAATTCCTTTATTGAGTGATATGTGCGGCCTTGCACATTTTCCAAAAACGAAGGGAGAAATCTAAACTATGACTGCCAATGAAATTCGCAATATTTGCCTGTTGGGTCACGGCGGCTCCGGTAAGACCACCCTGGCTGAGCAGATGCTCTTTATGACCAAGGGGACCGACCGTTTCGGCAAGACCGTGGACGGCAATACCACCTGCGACTACGACGCCGAGGAGATCAAGCGCCAGATCTCTATTTCTCTGGCCTTTGCTCCCGTGAAGTATAACAATATCAAGATCAATGTGATGGACGCCCCCGGCAACTTCGACTTCTCCGGCGAGGCCCTGTCCGCCATCCGCGCCGCCGAGTGCGCCGTCATCGTTGGCAACGCCAAGGACGGCCTCAGCGTGGGCATGGAGCGCACCTGGAAGATGCTGGGCAAGAAGCCCCGCATGATGTTCATTAACCGCGTGGAGGAGGCCAACGCCGACTACGCCGCCTGCGTGGACGCCGTCAAGGCTAAGTTCGGCACCGCCATCGCCCCCATCGTGGCCACCAAGGCCGACGCCAACAAGGCCGTCACCGTGATCGTGGATCTGCTGCACAACAAGGCTTACGACGCCAAGGGCGAGTGCGCCATCCCCGGCGACATGGCCGACGAGGTGGAGACCCTGCGCGCTGAGCTGATGGAAGCCGCCGCCGGTGCCGACGAGGAGCTGATGGAGAAGTTCTTCGAGTCCATGGAGCTGTCCGATGCCGACATGGCCAAGGGCCTGAAGATCGGCGTGCGGGACGGCAGCGTCTGCCCCGTGCTCTGCGGCTCTGCCATCACCGGCCTGGGCGTGGATATGCTGATGAAGACCATCGTGGACCTGGTTCCCGTGGCCACCGATATGCCCGCCGAGAAGGCCAAGGACGAGAGCGGCAACGATGTGGAGGTGGCCTTTGACCCCAACGGCCCCACCGCCGCCATCGTGTTCAAGACCATTTCCGACCAGTACGGCAAGTTCTCCATGATCAAGGTCGTGCGCGGCAAGGTCACCGGCGATATGTCCCTGTATAACCCCGCCACCGGCAACACCGAGAAGCTGGGCCGCCTGTACAGCATGAAGGGCAAGAAGGGCGAGGAGATCAAGGAAATTTGCTGCGGCGACATCGGCGCCATCGGCAAGATGGACCGCGTAAAGACCGGCAACACCCTGTGCGACGCCAAGAATGTGGTGGTCCTGGAGGGCATCGAGTATCCCGCCCCCTGCTATGAGAGAGCCATTGCCCCCAAGGTCAAGCAGGAAGTGGAGAAGATGGGCACCGGCCTCAACAAGCTCAACGAGGAGGACCCCACCTTCCATGTTGCCAACAACGCCGAGACCCACCAGACCGTTATCTCCGGCACCGGCGACATTCAGATCGATGTGCTGTGCGCCAAGCTCAAGAGCCGCTTCGGCGTGGAGACCGAGCTGTCGGCCCCCCGTGTTGCTTACCGCGAGAAGATCCGCTCCAAGGTGGAGAAGCGCGGCCGCTATAAGAAGCAGACCGGCGGCAGCGGCCAGTTCGGTGATGTCGTGATTACCTTTGAGCCCCAGAGCGAGCAGGAGGATATGATCTTCGAGGAGGCTGTGTTCGGCGGCTCCGTGCCCAAGAACTACTTCCCCGCCGTGGAAAAGGGCCTGCGCAAGTGCTGCCTCACCGGCGTGCTGGCGGGCTACCCCGTGGTGTTCCTGAAGGCCACCCTGACCGACGGTTCTTACCACCCTGTGGACTCCTCCGATATTGCCTTCCAGCTGGCGGCGGGCCTGGCCTTTAAGGAGGCCCTGCCCGAGGCTAAGCCCGTGCTGATGGAGCCCATCGGCGAGCTGAAGGTCACCGTGCCCGACAACTATGTGGGCGATGTGATGGGCGACCTGAACAAGCGTCGGGGCCGCGTGATGGGCATGAACCCCACCGGCGACGGCGAGACCGTGCTGGAGGCCGAGGTGCCCATGGCGGAGATGATGTCCTACGCCATCGACCTGCGCTCCATGACCCAGTCCAGAGGTACATTCGTGTTCTCCTTCGTGCGCTACGAGGATTGCCCCGCCGCCGCCCAGGAGAAGGCCATTGCCGAGGCCAAGGCCATGGCAGAGGCGGAGTAAGAAAACCCGCGAGAGTAAAATGTTCCATAGTGTCCCGGCCCGCCGAAGTTTTTGGCGGGCCGGGAGTTTTATTTAATGGAGAGGAAAGAGGAAAGATGCGTAGGGGCGACCCTTGCGGTCGCCCGTGCCCACCGCAATATATAGCGCTTTCGTAGGGGCCGATGCCCACATCGGCCCGCTGACACGGCACCGATAATGCGGATGTAGGGCGGGGGTGACCACAGCCCGCCGATTTAGTGGTGGACAAGAGGTGCGTTACATCGGGCGGACAGGGGCGTCCGCCCCTACAAACCGTTGCCTCCCTTGCCTAAAGGGAGGGGGACCAACCGCAGGTTGGTGGAGGGATTCGTGCGGGGTGGAGGGTGATTCGCTTTCTGTGAGTTCGTGCGGGGAAGAATCCCCCAGTCACGGCTTCGCCGTGCCAGGGCAGATTGTCAAGCAAGTGCAACACTTTTAGATTGAAAAAACTCCGATGGGGAG
>CAVJNL010000046.1:0-14828 GCA_963650985.1 Clostridium sp. CAG:413 | reverse complement strand
AAAGGCTCCCCTGCGTAAGGGGAGCTGTCACGGCAAAGCCGTGACTGAGGGGTCGACTACCGCACTACTTGTAACCGTCCGTAGGGGGCGGCGGTTGCCCACCGTCGTGCCAGCCGATTCCCGGCCACTGTTGTGGCCGCCAATCGGGGCACTTCCTCGAAACCGGCTCGCTTCATCTGCCACTGGCAGCGCTTCGCCGATTTCCCCGACGCCCCGCATACCGCACCCCATGTAACCCTCCGTAGGGGCGGGGTTCTACCCCGCCCGTTCCCCGTACAAAAATAAAACTTGTAGGGCGGGACCCATGTGTCCCGCCGCTCACCGCACTCCTTGCCCTCCGTAGGGGCGGACGCCCCTGTCTGCCCGTCCTGGGCTTGCACAAAATTCCTTGCAAATCCGTAGGGCGGCGTGCCCTCACGCCGCCGCGTCGGTGCGGGGGTTATCGGGCGGCGGGGTGCAGTCACCCATAGTGATAGGTAAACCTTTGATACTATCTCCAGCTTTTCCCCCACTCCACACCGTGCATGCGACTTTCATCGCACACGGCGTTCCATCGTTGGTTAATACTTGCTATAAAATCATCCTCTACATAGTTCGTTTGTTTGTATTCACATCACGCAGGCTCGCGCCCTGCCTTGATGCGAAGTTTGTTTACTTTCTCCATTTGCTCCTTGTTCAGGTTCAGTAGCCTCTTATAGGCATTGATCGTTTCGGGCTTTTTAGCATGAATGAGCGTATGCACATCCTCCAGCACAAGCGTGAGATTAGCATATCGGTCGTTGCCTCCCATTTCCCGGGGTTGCTTATGGTGACAGAGTACTTCTTTAGGGGGAAAAATTTCTTTTCCCGTGACCGCACATCTGCCTTGCTGGGCCGCGAATAGAGATACTCGGTTGTCATTGTATTCCACGGATTCACCCTTTACCGGGTACTTAGACATGTAAGTCATTATCCACTTGTTCTGGAATACGAGCGTATCGTGTACCTCTGCTCGGCCCTCCCGGGTGTAGAGATTTGCCTTTCGCTTTTTTGGCATGGCGTTGCGGGTTTGTACATGTATCGCAAGCTGTTGTTTTTGCGAGTTTTTGTGTTGCTTTGAACTTCTGTAGCCATAGGTTCATCACCTCCTATAGTCTTAGGGGCGACTTTTTGTCATACCCGAAATCCTATGAAGAATGATATATAGCTTTCTTATTCCAACGACTTGTGACCATTCCTCCATTCCCATTACAGGAACTTCATCGGTTCGATCACTACTTTTCAGCACTGGTTAGGTGGCTTATTGTTCTTCGTCCACGCCGTTGTTTCCAACGCCAGTGCCTTTCCTTGTTCCGATGATCCTATCTGTACATATATCCTTAGGTGCTTGCTATGGGCCTGCTAATTCGACACTGCCCGCTGGCTTTTAAGCCTTCGCAGAGTGTGGTATTTCATAAAGCCGATTCTTACTCTACCACATTAGCCACCTTTGCAGGTGTTAGCGCATTTCTACGCCATGGACTTATAGACCCGTATATTCGCAAGTTCGTCAGTCCCATGGGACATTCTCACCATAGATATTTTATAGACCCCCGGCATATAGGCAGCGCCATCCACCGCTGGACAGTTTTCCACAGCTTTACCTGTTTGGGCTGCTCTCTGCCGACTTCACCGAGCTTCTGACATTCAGAGTTTCCTCTTACAATGCCAGTCGGAGTATCAGGGTAGGCGCTTCGGGGCGTTACTCCTTCACTTATCAGATTATCAGTTCACTTCTCCTTGAAGTGCCGCCTTTTTATCTTTTCAGACTTGTAGCGGAACAAGTCGCACCCCCATTCCATCTTGCAATCCCCCCCGAAATACGTCATAATAACCCCAGGAAAGGATGTGTCCATAATGCTTCTCAAAAAAATATACTGCCGCGTGTTCCAGACCATCTTCGGTCTGGGCGCCCGTGTCCTGCCCTGGCGCCGCCCCGTGTGCGTCACCGGCGACGGGAGCCTGCAAAAATTGCCGGACCTGCTGCAAGCCGCCGGGTGGCAAAAGCCCATGATCGTGGCCAGCCGCCGCCAGTGCGCGACGCCAGAATTCATCGCCATGGCCCAAAAGCTCCCCGCCTGGAGCGGTTTTCATTCTGTCACGGCCAACCCAAAGATCGCCACCGTGGAGCAGATCGTCGCCCAGTTCCGGGCCGAGGGCTGCGACAGCATGGTGGCCATCGGCGGCGGCAGCCCCATGGACGCGGCTAAGGCGGCAGCGGCCCGTCTGGCCCGGCCCAATCGCTCCGTGGCCCAGCTCAAGGGCCTTTTGAAGGTCCATAAAAAGATCGTCCCCTTTGCCGCCGTGCCCACCACCGCCGGCACCGGCTCCGAGGCCACCATCGCCGCCGTGGTCACGGACGAGACCCACCATAAATACGCCGTCAACGACCTCTGCCTCATCCCCCGCTGGGCCATTCTGGACCCGTCCCTCACCGTCTCCCTCCCACCCACCGTGACGGCGGAGACGGGCCTGGACGCCCTGACCCACGCCGTGGAGGCCTATATTGGCCGCTTTTATAACACCCGCGAGACCCGCGCCCTGGCCCGCCAGGCGGTGGCGGCCATCTTCCAATATCTACCCGCGGCCTGCGCCGACGGCACCGATCTCCACGCCCGCCAGGAGCTGCTGACGGCCTCCTACCGGGCGGGCTTCGCCTTCACCCGCGCCAGCGTGGGCAATGTCCACGCCCTGGCCCACACCCTGGGCGGCCTGTACGATGTGCCCCATGGCCGGGCCAACGCCGTCCTGCTCCCCGTGGTGCTGGAGGAGTACGGCCCCGCCGCCCATAAGCGCCTGGCGGAGCTGGCCGATGTCCTGCACCTATGCCCCACCGGCACCCGCGCCGAAAAAGCCCGCGCCTTCATCGACGCCATCTACGATATGAACCAAAAATTGGGCATCCCCACCGGCTTTGACTGCATCCGCCCCGAGGATCTCCCCCAAATGTCCGCCTGGGCCGAATCCGAAGCCAACCCCGTCTACCCCGTCCCGGTGATCTTCGATAAAGAAGACTTCACCCGCACCGCCCGCCGCGTAATGAAATAATAGGGAAGGGGTAAACCCAATTTGTAGGGGACGATGCCCACATCGTCCCGCCCACCGCACCCCATGAAACCCACCCGTAGGGGCCGGCGTCCCCGACGGCCCGCCCCACCGCACCCCATGAACGCCCCCCGTAGGGGCGACCCTCGCGGTCGCCCGCCCCACCGTATTATCATACTATCCGTAGGGGCGGACGCCCCTGTCCGCCCGAACCCGCGCAACCCATGGAAACACACCGCCTCCCCCGGCCCACGCCGCCCACGCTCTGCCCCGCGCTGCCCGACGCTCACGTCCATACACGCCGCCCAAAAACTGTTACTTATCGTGACAGCTCCCGCCGCCCGGCGAATTTCGCAAAAAATCGGAGCCAGATCGGCTCCGATTTTTTACACTCTTTCATACTCCACATACTGGAATTTAATCCCGTTTTCCTCCAGCACCTCGCTGGCAGAAACGGCCCGCCACCGGGGGTCATTCTCCAAATTCGGAAAGAAAGCGTCCGCCGGTGCGTCGGCAAAAATCTTGGTCACATAGACCCGGCGGCAGCAGGGGAGAAGCAGCGCGTAAATCTCCTCCCCGCCGATGACGAAAGCCTCATCCCCGGCCAAGGCCACCGCTTCCTCCAAAGAGTGAACTGCCTCTGCCCGCTCCGGGGCGAAATTCTCCCGCCGGGTCAGCACCAGGTTGCGGCGATTCGGCAGCCCCCGCCCCCCGGGCAGCGACTCCAGGGTTTTCCGCCCCATGACCACCGTGTGCCCGGTGGTGAGGGCCTTAAAGCGCTGCAAGTCGGCGGAAATGCGAAACAGCAGCGCCCCGTCCTTTCCAATGCCCCAGCTTCGGCTCACGGCCACAATAGCCCTCATAGGCGCGCCCTCATATAGCCACGGGGATCTTGTCCTCAAAGGGCTGGGGATTGTAGCCCTCCAGGGAAAAGCTGTCCCGGGTGAACTGATAGAAGTCGGTAACGCCGCTGTCCATGACGAATTTCGGCGCCGGGCGCGGCTCCTTTTCCAGCATTTTTTCAATGATGGGCACATGCCGGTCATAGATGTGCGCGTCGGCGATGACATGCACCAGCTCCCCGGCCTCCAGCCCCGAAACCTGGGCCATCATGTGTACCAGCACCGCGTACTGCACCACATTCCAGTTGTTGGCGGCCAGCATGTCCTGGCTCCGCTGGTTCAAAATGGCGTTCAGCGTCCGGCCCGACACATTGAAGGTCATGGAGTAGGCGCAGGGGTAGAGGGCCATCTCGTGCAGGTCCTGAAAGTTATAAATATTCGTGAGGATGCGGCGGCTGGCGGGGTTGTGCTTCAGGTCGTAGAGCACCCGATCCACCTGGTCCATGTCCCCCTCGGGGTAGTGGTGCTTCACGGCAAGCTGATAGCCGTAGGCCTTGCCGATGGAGCCGCTCTCGTCGGCCCAGCTATCCCAAATATGCCCCCGCAGGTCATGGATGTTGTTGGATTTCTGCTGCCAGATCCACAAAAGCTCATCGATGCAGGTCTTAAAATAGGTGCGCCGCAGGGTCAGAATGGGGAACTCCTCTTTTAAGTTGTAGCGGTTGATAATGCCGAACTTTTTCACCGTGTGGGCGGGGGTGCCGTCCTCCCAGTGGGGACGCACGGCCAGGTCGGTGTCCCAAATCCCGTTTTCCAGAATGTCGCGGCAATTGGCCTTAAAAATTTCGTCGGCGCGGCTCATAGGCAGGCCCTCCTTTTTTATCTCTGTTTTTCAAGCTCAGCCAAAACCCGTGTGGCAATGGCCGGGTCAGACTCATAATGCACATACACGCCGCCCACGCGCTGGGTGTCCTCGGAGCCCTTGCCGCCCAGCACCACCACGGAGCCCACCGGGGCCTCCCGCAGAGCGCGCTCCACGGCGATAACGCGGTCCGGCTCAATGATGACCTCCGCCTTCCCGTCCGCCGCGGCATGGGCCAGGCGTGTGTCAATGTCCCGAGGGTCCTCCAGGTCCGGGTCGTCTGCGGTGAAGAACACCCGGTCGGCGTACTGGCCGCAGGCCTCGCCCACGCCCTGGATGCGGGCGGGGGAGCGCTGCCCGGCCACGCCGATGACCACGGTGACGAACTTGCCCGGGTAGTCCTTCTTCAGCGCCTTCAGCACCGCCTGGCAGCTAATGCCGTTGTGCATATAGTTGATGAAAATTTTCAGCCCTGCGCCCTCCATCACATCCGCCCGGCCCGGCACCACCAGGTGCTCCAGGGCGGCGGAAATGACAGCGGGGTCGCCGCCCATGTCCCGGCCCACGGCAATGGCCGTCAGTGCGTTTTCAATGTTGAAAAGCCCGTCCATGCCGACTTTGTAAATATCCATCCGCCCCGTGGCCCTTTCCGTCACCGTGAAGGCATAGCCCCGGGGGAGCTTCTGCACATCCGAGGCGGTATAGTCGCACTCGCCGTCCTCCGCCATGCCCACCACGATGGTGCGCTTGGCCTTTTTGGCGGCGGCAAGCACATGGTCAAAGTAGTTCGTGCTGCGCACAATGATGGCGGTATCGGAATTTTCCAGCAGGGCTTCCTTGCACTTTAGATAATCCTCCATAGTGGGGTGCTCGTGAGGCGAGATGTGGTCGGGCCCGATGTTCAGAAAAATGCCGTACTGAAAGTGCTGGCCGTAGACCCGGTGGACCTGGTAGGCCTGGCTGCTGATCTCAGCGGTGACGATGGGCAGGCGGTTGCCCCGTGCCTCGGCAAAGAGCTGCTGCATCTCCAGAGACTCGGGCGTTGTCAGATGGGTGGGGATCACTTCGCCGCCCATATCCCGCTCCATGCCGGAGAGCAGGCCCGTTTTCGTCCCGGCCACGGCGTCCATGACCGCGTGGGTCATGTAGGTGGTGGTGGTTTTCCCCTTGGTGCCGGTGATGCCCACCAGGGTAAAGTCCCGGGCGGGGTGGTCATAGAACCACTGGGCCGCCAGGCTTTGGGCCTTGCGCACATCCCGCACCAGGATAGCGGGCAGGTCACAGTCCATGTCCTCCTGGGCCAGGTAGCACACGGCCCCGGCCTCCCGTGCCTTTTCCAGGTACTCGGGCTTAAACCCGTAGCCCTTGCAGATAAACAGGTCGCCGGGCCGCACCGTCCGGGAGTCGTTGCTGACGCCCAGGATGTCCACATCCCGACCGATGCCCCGCAGCAGCAGGCCGTCGGCTTGCAAAACGGATTCCAATTTTTGTGTATGCTTCATGTCAGGAACCTCCTTTTTATCATTCGGAAAGATAAAACCTTAGGAAAAATGAATTTCCCAGTCTTGCAAATTGTAGAACGGGTCCGTAATGGACGGCGTAAGCCCCTCGATGGCCCCGGAGGTGGTGAGAATAGAGCTGCGGGCGAAGCAGATAGGCGCAATGGGCGTCAGCTTAGAAAACGCCTCATACAGCTTGGCCGCTGCCTGGGTATGGGCCTCCCCCACGGCGCTGCGCTCGGCGGTGAGCAGAGCGGTAAACTCCGCGTCATTAAAGCGCCCATAGTTGTTGGCCCCGCCGGTCGAGAGCAGGTCCGTCAGGTCCCAGTCGGCAGTCATTTTGTATTCGCCGTAGTAGAGGTCAAAGTCGCCGCTTTTCAGCCGGGCCACAAACTCACTCCAGGGCACCGCCTCCACGGTGACGCGCAGGGCCGAGGTGCTGAGGGCCGCAGCGATTTTTGCGGCAGCGCTCTGCTTGTGGGTGTTCTCCGAGTTCACCAGCAGCGTCACGGCCACCGTCTCCGCCCCGCTTCCAAACCCGGCGGCGGTGACGGCAGAGGTAAAGCTGTCCGGCGAATAATTGCTGTCCAGGTCCTTGGGATAGAGGGCCGAGGACGGATTCACCGGGAACTGTGCCGCCGCCCCGTGCCCCATCAGGAAGGAGCTGACGCACCCGCTGCGGTCAATGCCCAGGCTCACAGCCCGGCGCAGGTCAGCGTTGTTAAAAGGTGCGCGGGTGGTGTTGAAGCCCAGGTAGTGCAGCACGGTGGTGTCTGCGTCGGTGAAGTCGCCGGATGACACTGTGCCCGTAGACGCGGAGTTGGACAGGTCGCAGCGCAGCAGCTGCACCTCCCGGGCGTAAAAAGCGTAGGAAACGGTGTCGCTGTTTTTGCAGGTGTAGAGGTCCACCCGGTCCATAGGCAGCTTCGTTTGCTGCCACCAGGAGGTGTTGGCCGTGAGATAAGCCCCCTCCGCCCCGGCGGCGGCCACATAGGTGTAGCGTCCGGTGCCCGTAGGCACCAGCTCGCTCTCCGTGCCGGACTTCACAATGGGAATGTCCAGCAGCGAAATAAAGGACGAATTGGCCCGGCTAAGCCGAATGGTCAAAGTCTGGGAGCCGCTGGTGGAAATAGAAGAGACCTGGCTCAGCCGCCCGCCGTAGCGGGCCGAGGACTGGGCCCGGCGGAGTGTCGCCGCCGCGTCCGACGCGGTAAAGGCCGACCCGTCGGAGAAGGTCACCCCGCTCCGCAGCCGGATGGTCCAGGTATAGCTGGCCGCGTCATAGCTCCAGGACTCCGCCAGCACGGCCTCCGGCTCCAAAGTCAGGCTCAGGCGCACCAGCCCCTCGTAAAGGAGCTGCCCAATGTCCTGCTGTGTGCCGTCGGCGCAGGTGATGGGGTCCAGGGTCAGCCCCTGGAGATAGGGCAGGGCAAAGGAGGAGATGGTGGTGTTTTTGTCCTTCTCCTTTTGCTTGTAGTAGTCCGCCAGCTCGTTGTAAATTATGTTGGAATCGGCATCGGCATCGGCCCCGCTGCACCCCAGCAAAGGCAGCAGTATGCACAGGGCCAGCAGCAGCGCCAATAAGCGTTTTTTCTTCATGACGGTTCCTCCAGCGCCAGCAGGGCGATCTGCGCGCCCCGTGCATTGCCCACCTTGCGGTGCGACCAGTAAAGGTCCTGGCGGCAGCCGGTGCAGTGTGGGCAGATGTCAATATGCTCCACGCCCAGGCGCCGCAGCCAGTGGGCGTTGATGCCCTTGAGGTCAATGTGCCACTTTTCGCCCCGGCGAACCATAAACGCCTCCGCCTCCGCCCCCAGGGCCGCCCGCATGGCATCGGGCACATCGTCGTCCGTTTCAAAGCAGCATTGCCCAATGGCCGGGCCGATGGCGCAGATCAAATCCTTCGGCTCCGTGCCGAAGGCGTCGTGCATAGCCAAAGCGGTTTTGCCTGCCAGCCCCGCCGCCACGCCCCGCCAGCCCGCATGAACGGCCCCAATGGCCCGGCGCACCGGGTCATAGAGCAGGATCGTCCCGCAGTCGGCGGAAAACACAACCAGCGAAAGCCCGGGCCGGTCGGTAATGAGCGCGTCTACCTCCGTGTAGTCCCGGGGCCGCACCAGCCCCTTCCCGGCGTCCGCCTCCGTAACGAGACGAATGTTTTCCGAGTGGGTCTGCTGGCTGAAAACGACGCTCTCCGGCGCCACGCCCACCGCCTCGCAGAACCGGCGGTAGTTCTCCCGTACATTTTCGTCGCTGTCGCCCCGGCTGACGCCCAGGTTCAAACTATCTAAAGGCGCAGGGCTCACGCCCCCCACCCGGGTAGAAAACCCATGCCGCACCCCCGGCCCCGCCAGCAAAGAGCTGGCCAGCCACAGCACCCCGTTATTCGTCCTGTGGGAGGAAAAACCCATAGCAAAACTCCTTAATTCAAGAAGAAAAATAAAAGCGGAAAGCGGAAAGATAAAAGCGGAAAAACAACACCCGTAGGGCGGGGTGCCCTCACCCCGCCGCCCGGACTTACACAAACCACTTGCCTTGCGTAGGGGCCGATGCCCACATCGGCCCGCCCCCACCGCAGCTCTTGTTACGAATCCGTAGGGGCGGACACCTCTGTCCGCCCGCCGCGCAGCGGCCCTTTCTCCGTAGGGGCGACCCTCGCGGTCGCCCGCCCCGGGCCCCGCCGCCGCAAAATTGCTCACGCATTCCTACCACAGCAATTCTTATACTTCTTCCCGCTCCCGCAGGGGCACGGGTCGTTCCGCCCGATCTTCTGCACCCGGCGGGGCTGCTTTTTCACGGTGCCGTCGCCGCCGACGCTCTCGCCGGTGGCCTTGGCGACCCGCTCGCGCTTGATCTCCTCGTCCTTCTTAATGCGCACGGAGTAAAGCCGCCGCACCGTCTCGGACTGAATGGCGGAGATCATTTCCTCGAACATATCCAACGATTCCTTCTTGTACGCGATCACCGGGTCAGTCTGGGCGTAGGCCCGCAGGCGGATGCCCTGGCGCAGGTCGGCCATGGCGTCGATGTGGTCCATCCAGTATTCGTCCACCACCCGCAGCAGCACCACCCGCTCCACTTCGCGCATAACGGGGGAGGTGAATTCCTGCTCCTTCTGCTCGTAGTAGTCGGCAGCCGCGGCGGTGAAAGCCTCGGTAACATCCTCAGTCGTCTTTTCTTTTAACTCCTCGTCACTAAAGCGCACGGTAAACTTGGGGAAATACAGCCCCTCCACCTGGCGCAGCAGCTCCCGGCAGGAGGCGGCGTCCAGATGCTCGTTCCCGGCAAAATGCTCCGCCACCAGGTGGGAGATGGAGGTGTTCATCATGTTCATAATGATGTTCTTCACATCCAGCCCATCCAAAACCTGCTTGCGCTGGTCGTAAATGATCTCCCGCTGCTTGTTCATCACATCGTCATATTCCAGCACGGACTTACGGGCCTGGAAGTTCCGGGATTCCACCGTGGTCTGGGCCTGCTCGATGGCCCGGGTGAGAATTTTCTGCTCGATGGGCGTGTCCTCGTCAATGTTCAGCCGCTCCATCATGTTTGTCACCCGCTCGCCGCCGAACAGGCGCATCAGGTCGTCCTCCAGGGAGATATAGAACCGCGTCTCGCCGGGGTCGCCCTGACGGCCCGCACGGCCACGGAGCTGATTGTCGATACGTCGGGAGTCGTGGCGTTCGGTGCCGATGATGAACAGGCCGCCCGCCTGGCGCACCCGGTCCGCCTCGCCCGCGATCTCCTCCTTGTGCTGGCGGAGCTTCTCGGCGAAGAGCTGGCGGGCATTGAGAATTTCCTCGTCGTCGGTCTCGGCGTAGCCGGTGGCCTCGGCGATAAGCTCGTCAGTCATGCCCGCCTTGCGCAGGTCGGTCTTAGCCAGGTACTCGGCGTTGCCGCCCAGCATAATATCCGTACCACGGCCCGCCATGTTGGTAGCCACGGTGACGGCCCCGAACTTACCGGCCTGGGCCACGATCTCGGCCTCTTTCTCGTGGTTCTTGGCGTTCAGCAGGTTGTGCTTGATGCCCTCCCGGGTCAGGAGCTTGCCCAGCAGCTCGTTTTTCTCAATGGACACCGTACCCACCAGTACCGGCTGGCCCTTCTCGTGGCATTCCTTGATCTGCCGGATGACGGCCCGATACTTGCCGTTCTCGGTCTTATACACCGCGTCCTCGTTGTCGATACGGATAACGGGCCGGTTGGTGGGAATTTCCACAATGTCCAGCTTGTAGATGGTGGAAAATTCCTCCTCCTCCGTCAGAGCCGTACCGGTCATACCCGAGAGCTTGTTGTACAGACGGAAATAGTTCTGGAAGGTGATGGTAGCCAGGGTCTTGCTCTCCCGCTGGACGGACACATGCTCCTTGGCCTCAATGGCCTGGTGCAGTCCCTCGGAGTAGCGGCGGCCAAACATCAACCGGCCCGTGAACTCGTCCACGATGATGATTTCGCCGTCCTTGACCACATAGTCCACATCCCGCTTCATGGTGCCGTGGGCCTTGATGGCCTGGTTGATGTGGTGAGCAATGGTGCTGTTTTCGGGGTCGGACAAGTTCTCCAGGGCGAAGAACTCCTCCGCCTTGGCAATGCCCCGGGCGGTGAGCGTGGCGGTCTTGGCCTTTTCGTCCACCACATAGTCCGCGTCGATGGTGGGGTCCTCCTCGGCCTTGTCGTCCGTCTCGGTGACTACATATTTTTTAAGCCGGGCGGCAAACTGCTCCGCCTGGTCGTAAAGCTGGGTAGACTTTTCCCCCATGCCGGAAATAATAAGAGGGGTGCGGGCTTCATCGATAAGGATGGAGTCCACCTCGTCCACGATGGCGAAGTGGTGGCCCCGCTGCACCTGCTCGTTGGAGTAGATGGCCATGTTGTCGCGCAGGTAGTCAAAGCCCATCTCGTTGTTGGTGCCGTAGGTGATGTCGGCGGCGTAGGCGGCCTGGCGCTCGGCCTTACTAAGGTCGTGGATGATAAGCCCCACGGAAAGCCCCAGGAAGCGGTGGACCTTGCCCATCCACTCGCTGTCGCGCTTTGCCAGGTAGTCGTTGACGGTGACGATGTGTACGCCCTCGCCCGTCAGGGCGTTGAGGTAAGCGGGGAGGGTCGCCACCAGCGTTTTACCTTCACCGGTCTTCATCTCCGCAATGCGCCCCTGGTGCAGTACAATGCCGCCGATGAGCTGCACCCGGTAGGGCCGCAGACCCAAAACCCGGTCCGCCGCCTCCCGGACGGTTGCAAAGGCCTCGGGTAGAATGTCGTCCGTAGTCTCGCCACTACGCAGCCGCTCCTTAAACTCGGCGGTCTTCGCCTGGAGCTGGGCGTCGGTGAGGGCTTTGTACTCTTCCTCCAGCGCCTCGATCTTGTCGGCGATAGGATAGATTTTTTTCAGCTCGTGGTCGCTGTATGTACCGAAAATCTTGGTAAGCAGGCCCATATCTAAAAACTTCCTTTCTATGCAGTAAGTGTTTGCAAATAGATACTAAAGTATACCACACTTTTCCTCTATATGCAAACACAGCATGACGAAAAAGTCTTTTCGCCCCGCTGCCTAAGTTTTGAAACCTTGAAAAAGTTTCAAAACTAAAGATTTTAATGGTGAGGGACACCATTCTTGGGTTTCCCTCACACACCCTTCCTTATCGTTATCGCAAATCTTACCACTTTGTTGACAGTCTCAATACTTCGCTCTCTCCCATTACCCAAAAAATGTAAACAAATCGTAAAAAATATTCAAATTGGAATACACCTATTGCGTTTTGAATATTTTAATGCTATATTAAATAAAAAAGAGACGCGGAGGGCAGTCATGCAAAAGAAGATCAGCTACAAAAAGCTCTTTAAGCTGATGATCGACTGTGACCTGAAGGGCCACGACCTGCGGGAGATGGCGGGCATCAGCCAGTCCACCTACTTCAAACTCCAGCACGACCAGCCGGTGTCCACCCAAATGCTGGTGCGTATATGCTGCGCCCTGGACTGCCAGCTTTGGGACATTGCAGACCTGGTGGACAAAAATGACGATGTATTATAATTAAGATTAAGATTAAGGAAGGCGAGGAATCAAATTGTTGAGTAGAACCAAAGCAAAGCGCAAAGCCCGTTTTGAAAAGACCCGCACCCTCCTCACGGAGAAGATCAGGGAGTCCCTGGTGTCGGTGCTGCCCATCATAGCCATCGTGACGCTGCTGTGCCTGTTCCTGGTGCCTATGCAGCCCACCCTGCTGCTGACATTTCTCATCGGCGCGCTGATGATCGTCGTCGGCCTGGGCCTGTTCTCCCTGGGTGCCGAGCGGTCCATGACCATCATCGGCAGCAAAATCGGCACAGCCCTGACCAAAACTGGCAAGCTCCCCGTCATCATCCTGGTGGCCTTTGCCCTGGGCGTGGCGGTGACGGTGGCAGAGCCCGACCTGCAAGTCCTGGCAGACACCGTGCCCAATATCGATAAAACCGCCCTTTTGGCGGCGGTGGGCATCGGCGTAGGCTTCTTCATGGCCGTGTGCGTGGTGCGTATCCTCTACGGCATCAACCTGCGCTGGGTGCTCCTGGGCTGCTACATAGTCGTCTTTGCCCTGGCGGCCTTCACGGACCGGGAATTTCTCTGCATCGCCTTTGACTCCGGCGGCGTCACCACCGGCCCCATGACGGTGCCCTTCATCCTGGCCCTCGGCGTCGGTATCTCCCATGTGCGAAGCGACCGCAAGGCGGAGGCCGACAGCTTCGGCCTGGTGGCTCTGTGCTCCATCGGTCCCATCCTTTCGGTGCTGGTGCTGGGCTTTTTCAGCAGCGGCAGCGGCGAGGCATCCAGCATCACCCCCGTGAATTTCGACAGCACCACCGGCATCGGCACGGCCTTTTTGCAGGAGCTGCCCGTGTACATGAAGGAGATGGCCATGGCCATGCTCCCCATCGTGGCGATCTTCCTGCTGTTCCAGTTCTTCGTGTTCCGCATGAACCTGCGCAGCTTCGGCAAAATTTTCGTGGGTATCGTCTATACCTATGTGGGCCTGGTCCTGTTCCTCACGGGCGTGAATGTGGGCTTCTCCAACCTGGGCGCTGAGCTGGGCGCGGCCCTGGTCAGCAGCGATATGGAGTGGCTGCTCATTCCCCTGGCGGCCCTGCTGGGCTGGTTTATCATCTCGGCGGAGCCCGCCGTGGCGGTGCTGGAAAAGCAGATCGAGGAGGTCAGCGCCGGCGCCATCCCTGGCAAGGCCATCAAGGTGAGCCTGTCTGTTGCCATCGCCCTGGCCATGGCCCTGGCAATGCTCCGTGTGGTCACGGGCGTCTCCCTCCTGTGGTTCCTGGTGCCCGGCTACGCCATCGCCCTGGGCCTGTCGTTTTTCGTGCCGGATATTTACACAGCCATCGCCTTCGACTCCGGCGGCGTGGCCTCCGGCCCCATGACGGCCACTTTTATGCTGCAATTCATGATGGGCGTCAGCATCGCCCTGGGCGGCAATGTGCTCACCGACGCCTTCGGCATTGTGGCCATGGTCGCCATGATGCCCCTGCTCTCCATCCAGGTGGTGGGCTTCTACTATCAGCTCAAGGCCAAGAAGGTCACCCAGGAGCTGGAGAGCTATGGCGACTGCGATATTATTGAACTGTGGGAGGAACCGGCATGAATTATGTAATTTCCATTGTAACGCCGGAGGCGCTGCCCCGGCTGGAGGCCCTGACGGAGGAGCTGGCCCTGCCCATGAATGTCACGCTCCACGGCCATGGCACAGCCATCCAGAGTATGCTGGACTTTTTGGGCATTGAGTCCAATGAAAAGCGCGTCATGCTCTCGGCGGCCACCGAAGAGAAGACCCGGGCCTTCATCGAGGGCCAGCGGGAGCGCCTGCACGTGGGCGTCCCCGGCCACGGCATCGTCATTGCCGTACCCATGAAAAGCGTAGGAGGAGGAAAAACCATGGAATTTTTGAAAGGCGCGGAGACCGGCTCCGGTAAGTATACCCCGAATCTGAATTTCGCCTATGAGCTCATCGTAGTCATCGCCAGCCAGGGCCAGAGCGACCTGGTCATGGACGCCGCCCGCGCCGCCGGTGCCCGTGGTGGCACGGTGCTCCACGGCAAAGGCACCGGCGATGAGCAGGTGAAGAAGTTCTATAATATCACCATCGCTCAGGAGAAGGAAGTGGTGCTCATCGTAGCCCGCACGGAGCAGAAAACGGACATCATGCGCTCCATCCTGCAAAACGCCGGCCCCGACACCCCCGCCCAGTCCATCGCCTTCTCCCTCCCCACCACAGAAGTAGCCGGCTTCGGCTTCCGCCAGGAGAATAAGGACTAAACCCCAATAAATCAAGGGAATAAAAGGAATAAAAATCAAACACCCCACCCCAAAAGGCCGGAGCGGACCACCCCGCCCCGGCCTTTTTCCATTACTCACCCTCAGTAAAACCTATAACCCCCACCGTAGGGGACGATGCCCACATCGTCCCGCCCACCCTGTCTTATACTGCACCCCCGAAAACCCGCTGCCTCCCTTGCCTAAAGGGACCAGGACAGGTTACAATCCGAAGTGCAACACCCCGAAAATAAGAAGACAATACGCCC
>CAVJNL010000045.1:0-14899 GCA_963650985.1 Clostridium sp. CAG:413 | reverse complement strand
ATTTGAAAGGAAGAAACAAAAGAGATGAAAAAACGAATCTTATCTCTGCTGCTGGTGCTGGTCATGGCCCTGTCGCTGCTGCCCACCGCCATTTGGGCAGAGGACAGCACCGCACCCACGATCAAGGTGGGTTGGGCCGTTTCCCAAAACGGGAAAAAGATTTATGAAAGCACGGATGAAACGCAGGTGGTACTGGAAGAAAGTAAGGTAAACACCTCATCCACCACTGTTGCCGCCAAAATACCGCTGAAGCAAAGCGACAAAGTGGTGTTTTCCGTCAGCGTAGACCCGCAGTATGCTGCCAATACAACATACAAGTGGACCCGGATACTCATGCAGTGGATTGGAACGACAAACAAGCAATTCCAGGTTGAATTGGGAGAGACAGGCGCTGCACTGTCCATGGACGGAATTTATGCCGGCTCTAATGCTATGGTCAATAAGTATATGTGTACGGTTACCTGCACGGTTGACGGGGTAAAATACGATAAGATTCTCACATTTACATGTGCCGTAACAGGGGAAAATCCGCTTTTGACGCCGAAAATTCTGGCTCAGCCTGTATCTGCGTCCTATAAGCAGGATGAGTCGGCGACACCGCTGACCGTTTCCGTTAATAGCGCCAGTAATACGGATAAGACGAACCATCTTACTTACCAGTGGTATAAGGCCGCCAGCGAAACCGATGCCGGAACGGCCATTGATGGCGCGACTGCCAACACCTACGCTCCTCCGACCAATGAAATCGGAACGGCATACTATTACTGTGAAGTGCAAGACCATCTAAAGGTTGGCACAGAGGTTTACGAATCCGCTAAAGCAATTAGCGATCGGGCCAAGATCGTGGTCAAAAAGGGCGGATTTTCCCTTGACGGCAGCGGAACGGCAGAAGATCCGAAATTGATCCGCACGGCGGAGGATCTGGAAGAGATCCGCGAAATGGTGGCTGCTGGCAACAGCTTCGAGGGATATTATTTCCGCATGGAAGAGGATATTACCTTGCCGAATGACTGGACGCCCATCGGCTGCACAGTGGACGGGACGAACAAGTTCAATCCCAACTACGCGGCTGAAAAAGACAACCTCCGCGCCTTTTCCGGCACCATCCTGGGCAATAACAAGCTGCTGACCATCCCCAAGGGCGGAAAGCCGCTGCTGGCCTATGTTAAGAACACCACGGTCAAGGACCTGAACATCTATGGTGAAGAGATCAACGGCTACGGTCTGGTAGATGGTCTTCACGGTGTCGGATTTACAGATGGGGATACTTTTGCGATCATCATTGAAAATGTGACGCTAAAATCCGGCACTAAAACCCTCAAGTCCGGCTTGATCGGCGCGGAGGTGGATGATAATGTAAACGGCTTTGCCGGAGCCAGCGCCGCCTTTATCACCACCATCCGCAACTGCACCATTGAAGAAAATGTTGTTATTGGTTATGACGGCACTCAAAGTGAGATTGGTGCATTTGCCGGTCGTTTCCAAGGCGTCATTGAAAATTGCGTCAGCCATGCCACCGTCAAGGGCGTGAATTATGTGGGCGGCATCATTGGCTCTCGTGACAATGCTATGGGCCAGTGCACGGTCAAAAATTGCAGCTTTGACGGCACGGTTATTGCCACCGGCAAATTCGCCGGCGGTATCGTGGGCTCGATGTATACCGGCCCGGCGGCCCCCAATGGCATTAAGGTGACGATCGAATCCTGCAAGGCGTCCGGCACCGTCCAGGGCAACGAAAATGTGGGCGGCATCACCGGCGGCGACAAGAGCGTGAACCAGGCGTGGAACGCCTACACCGTTGTGGGCAACGCCTTCACAGGAAAAGTCAGCGGCACGAAGAATGTGGGCGGCGTTATCGGCTACTATCGGAGCCTGAATAAGTTCGACAATATTGCGGACAACTATTACCGCTCCGGCTGCGGCGCGGACAAGGGCATCGGCGCTGTGGATTATGTGGACACCAGCTGCACAAGCCATGAAACGAAAAGCGGCGCGGTCTATTTTGACACTTCCAAGAGCCTGCCCGGTATTTATGGCGTGATAAAAACCGACCACAACCGCACCGACGACCCCCTGGGCGCGGACGCGGAGAAGCTCTGCTACACCGGTAAGCCCGGCGACGGCGGCAACAGCGGCACGGACACCCCAGCGACTGGCGACACCGGCGTGACGGCGTGGGTCGTGGCGTTGCCTGTGGCAGCTATCGGTGCGGCCTTCGTGCTGGGCAAGAAAAAGCGGGAAGCGTAAAAAATAAAATTCCAAAGCAAACACAAAACCTCCGGCCCCGCCGGAGGTTTTGCTATACTTATTCAAATATCCCCATTCACGAAACACTCTCCCGCAGGAAGCGTCCTGTTTCAGAGGCTTCGCACTTTGCCAGCGCTTCCGGGGGGCCTGTGAACACAACCTGGCCGCCTTTGTCTCCCGCGCCGGGGCCCATGTCGATGATCCAGTCCGCCTGGGCCACCACCTCCAGCCGGTGCTCCACCACGATCACCGTGTTCCCCTGGTCCACCAGCCGCCGCAGGAGCCGCAGAAGCTGCTGCACATCGCTGTGGTGCAGGCCTGTGGTGGGCTCGTCAAAGATGTAGATGTTTCCGCTCTTCGTCAGCTCGCTGGCCAGCTTCAGCCGCTGCACCTCGCCGCCGGAGAGGGTGCTCAGGGGCTGCCCCAGGGTCATGTAGCCCAGGCCCACCTCCTGCAAAAGCTGCAAGGGATCAGTGATCTGCCTGCGGGTGAAGAATTGCAGCGCCTCCGTCACCGTCATGGACAGCACGCTCTCGATGGTCTGGCCCCGGTAGGTGTAGCTAAGCGCCGTGGGGTTGTAGCGCCGCCCGCCGCACTCCTCGCAGGGGATGGCCACCGGGTCGGCAAAGGCCACCTCGGGCATAATTTCCCCCTTGCCCTTGCACACGGGGCACCCGCCCTTGGAGTTAAAGCTGAACCACTGGGCGCTGATGCCGTTGGCCTTGGCAAAGTCCTTGCGGATCTCGTCCATGACCCCCGTATAGGTGGCGGGGGTGGAGCGGCTGGTGGTGCCCACCGGGGACTGGCTGATGAGAATGGCGTCGGGATAGCGCTGCACAAAGGCGCGGCAGGTGAGGCTGCTCTTGCCCGACCCGGCTACGCCCGTCACCGCCGTCAAACCCCCCTTGGGAAAGTCCACCGACACATTTTTCAGGTTGTGTACGCAGGCGTTTTCCACCGGGAAGCATTCTGACCAGGGCAGGGGAGAGGTGTTGAGGGTCACGCCCCGGGCCAGCATCTGGGCCGTCAGGGTCCCCGCCGCCCGCAGCTCGTCCGGCGTGCCCTGGAATACCAGCTCACCGCCCTGGCTGCCCGCCAGGGGCCCCAGCTCAATGATGTGGTCCGCCAGGCCGATGACCTGCCGGTCGTGCTCCACCACCAAAACGGTATTGTGCTGGTCCCGCAGCTGCTGCAAAAGGTCGCAGATACGCCGCACATCCGCCGGGTGCAGTCCCGCGGTGGGCTCGTCGAAAATATAGGTGATGTTGGTGAGGCTGCTGCCCAGGTGGCGCACCATTTTAAGCCTTTGCAATTCGCCGCCGGACAGGGTGTCCGTCCGCCGGGAGAGGGTCAGGTAGCCCAGGCCCACCCGCACCATGGCCCGCAGTCCTACCAAAATCTGCCGTGCCAGGGACGCCCCCAGGGGGTCCCGAATGTCCTCCAGCACCCCCACCAGGTCCGACACCTGCATGTCGTTGTAGTCCACGATGTTGTAGCCGTTGATCCGCGAGGCCAGAGCGGCGGGGTTCAGCCCGCTTCCGCCGCAGGCCGGGCAGGGGCGGCGGCACATGAGACGCAGAGCCTCCTCCTGCACGCTCTTTTTCAGTCCCCCGATGTCCCGGTTTTTATACAGCCGGTTGAATCGGGTCACAACGCCCTCGTAGGGCAGGTGGGAGACCTGCCCGGTGTTCTTGTAAATATGGTCAATGATCAGCGGCTCCCGGGTGCCGATGCGCAGCACACACCACTCCTCGTCCGTGAAGTCCCGCAGCTTTTTGTCCGGGTCCAGATAGGGATTGTTGGTGAAATAAATGCTCTGCCAGCTCCCGCCGGAGAACTGGGAAAAGCGGATGGCCCCCTCATTGATGCTCTTGTCTCGGTCGAACATGGCCTCCTCGTCCAGGGCCGTCTCCTGGCCCAGGCCGGTACACACCGGGCACATGCCCCGGGGATGGTTAAAGGAATAGGCCATGGACCCGCCCGCGCTGGGCTGCCCCACCCGGGAAAACAGCATCCGGATCAGCGGCGCAATGTCCGATGCCGTGCCCACGGTGGACCGGGCATTGGCTCCCATGGGCTTCTGATCCACCACCACGCAGGGGGTCAGCCCCTGTATGGACTCCACCTCCGGCCTCTTGTGGTGGGGCATGCGGCTGCGCAGGTAGAGGGGCAGCGTCTCCTGCCACTGTCGGCGGCTCTCCTGGGCGATGGTGTCAAAGGCCAGGGAGCTTTTCCCGGACCCGGATACCCCCGTCAGCACCACCAGCCGCTCCTTGGGAATGCGCAGGCATAGCTTTTTCAGGTTGTTCTCCGCCGCGCCGGTTATTTCGATCCAACCGCGTTCGTCCATGTTCGCTCACTCCCCTCCGGCGGCTTTCAGACGCAGGTGCGCCAGGTCGTCCATAGCGGCCCGGGTGCGCTCGTGTTCCTCGCCGAGAATTTTCGTATAGGTCTCTATGGCCTCCTTCAGGGGCACGATGCCCTGGTCGGGCCGGCCCTGCCCCTCACAGCACCAGCGGATGTGCTGGCACAGGGCGGCGTATTCCAGGGTCTTGCCGCCGGACTGTAAGGTGTAGGAGGCCGCCTTTCGGTACAGGGACGCCGCTTGCCAGTAGCTGCCCAGGGCGTAGAGGATGCCACCCATGCTCTTCAGTGCGTCCACATAGTGCCAGCGGTCGTCGTAGGGGCACTTTTCATATGCCTGCAAGGCCCGGTTCATGCACCGCAGCGCCTGCTCCCGGTCCCCCTCGGCGTAGTGCAGGGTAGCCAGGTTGCTGTAAGTGGCCCCCAGGGTAAACTGCAGCTGCGGCGTCAGGTCGATGAGCTCCACCGCCTCCTCCAGGCAGGAGAGGGCCATGGCGTTCTGCCCGTCCTCCCGATAGGCCAAAGAGAGGTTATTCAGGGACCCAATATAGGGGGCGCTGGCCCGCCCGCAGACATTGTGATAGATCTTCCTCGCCTGCAAATAGAGGTCGATGGCCCTTCCGTAGTCGCCCATGAGCCGGTAGGTCCCGGCCATGTTGTTCAGGGTGGACGCATAGAGGGTAGAGTCGGCGGCCCCGGCCTTTTCCGCCACCGTCTTGGCCCGCTCAAAGGCGGCCAGGGAGTGGTCGTACTGCTCGCAGCCCCGGTAAAAGCTCCCCAGCTCCCCGCACACTGTCACCATATATTCCGCGTCCTCATCCGGATCGTTCAACTCAATGCACTGCAGCAGAAAATTCTCCACGCCCACCGGGTCATTGCTGCAGCAGCGGGAGCCAAGCTGCTCATAGAATCGGTCCATGCGGTCCTTCATAGCGCTCCCTCCTTCCATTGTACTGGCAAGATTATACCGCAAAAAACCGACCCATGATTTGCTGTGTCTCTTATGAACTTTGCCGCTTGCGGCACAGTGGGGCGCAGAAAGGTGAGATGCGGCAAAAAACAGGAGAGGAAAGGCACATTCTTTCCCGCCCCGGCACGGTACAATAAACTCAGCCGGTGGCGCCCTGTACGCCGCCCGGACAAAAGAATTGCAGGAGGTCACTATGGATAATTTTACTTTTTATAGCCCCACCTATTTTGCCTTTGGCAAGGGCACCGAGAACGAAACCGGCAAGTATGTGAAAAAATACGGCGGCCACAAGGTCCTCATTCACTTCGGCGGCGGCAGCGTCAAGCGCAGCGGCCTGCTGGACCGTGTGAAGGCTTCTTTGGACGCCGAGGGTATCGCCCATGTTGAGCTGGGCGGCGTCAAGGCCAGCCCCCACGCCGACCTGGTGTATGAGGGCATCGAGCTGGCTAAGAAGGAAGGCGTAGACTTCGTTTTGGCCATCGGCGGCGGCTCCGTCATGGACTCCGCTAAGGGCATCGCCCTGGGCGTGAAGTACGACGGCGACTTTTGGGATTTCTACTGCGGCAAGAAGGGCCCCGTCACCGAGGCTCTGCCCGTTGGCTGCGTGGTCACCATCGCCGCCTCCGGCTCCGAGGGTTCCACCGACTCCGTGGTGACTCTCGTCACCGAGGACGGCCATCAGTATAAGCGCTGCGCCGACGGCGATATTCTGCGCCCCCTGTTCGCCATCATGAACCCCGAGCTGATGATGACCCTGCCCCCTTACCAGACCGCCAGCGGCCTGGCCGACATCTTCGCCCACTGCCTGGAGCGCTATTTCTCCCACACCAAGGACTGCGAGCTCACCGACCGTATGCTGGAGGCCGTCATGCTGACCATCATCAAGGAAGGCCGCCGCGTCATGAAGAACCCCAACGACTATGAAGCCCGGGCCAACATTATGTGGGCCGCCATGGTCGCCCAAAATAACAGCACCGGCGTGGGCCGCGCCCAGGATTGGGGCACCCACCACATGGATAACGAGATCGGCATTCTCTACGGTGCCTCTCACGGCGCCGGCCTGGCCCTCCTGTTCCCCTATTGGATGGAGTACGCCATGAAGGCCAACGGCCCGGAGCTGTTCGTCAAGTTCGCCACCCGCGTCTTCGGCTGCCAGAACGATTTCGAGCATCCCGAAGTCACCGCCATGGAAGGCATTCGCTGCGTCCGTCAGTTCATGAACGACCTGAACATGCCCGCCACTATCAGCGAGCTGGGCGGCAAGGAAGAGGACATCCCCGTCATGGTGGAGAATATGTTCCACGGCGCCCCCAACCACGGCAACTTCGTGAAGCTGACCCCCGAGATCGCCGCCGAGATCTACTGCATGGCCCTGTAAGCCACGCTCCTAAATCAACCGATTCCTATTTCTTTTCCGAACCACTCCTTTAGCAGGAAACCGCCGGGGATATACAAACCCCCGGCGGTTTTCCATATTGCAGGAAAATGCCCCTCCGTAGGGGCCAATGCCCACATCGGTCCGCCCCGCCGCACCACATGAAACCCTACCGCACCGGGCGGACAGAGTCGTCCGTCCCTACAAACCCCACTGCCCGGACTTCGATCCATCAAAAAAGAGGCAGGCCCTATTGGCCCACCTCTTTATTTATTATCATTCCATTTATCCCGCATTCTCCATTCCAATGCTTTCCCTGTACTCCTTGGGCGTCATGCCCACGATACTGTGGAAGGCCCGGGTGAAGGTGGAGTTGCTGCTGTATCCCACCATCACGGCGATGTCCATGACGGTGTAGTTTGTCTCCTCCAGCAGCTCCTTGGCGCGGCTGATGCGGATGCAGCGCAGATACATACTGGGGGAGACCCCCGTCTGCTGCTTGAACCAGTCGCTGTAATAGGTGGCGTTGTAGTTCTCGATCTCCGCCAGTTGATTCACCGTGATAGGCAGGTCATAGTGCTCGGCGATGTAGCGGATAGACGGCGCCGCGCAGTTTTCAATGAGTTTTCCGTAGAGATAGCTGTAAAGATAGCGAATGGAGCTGCTCTGGGGATTCTGCTTCTGTTCCTGCTGAATGAGCTCCACCAGCTGCAGGATCTGCCCCTTCATAGACACCACCAGCGGGTAAGACAGCAGCGCCGAGTCCTGCTTTTCCGACAGGCTCCCCACCAGGTTGATGACCAGCAGCTTTCCCCGATAATTGCACTGGTGCGCCATGCCCGTAGGCACCAGCACCAGCTCCTGGGGCGTCACATGATACACCGTCTCGTCGATGTAAATAGTCATGGCCTCCTGCAGGGGCACCAGGATCTGGGGATAGGTGTGGTCGTGCATGCCCATGCACTCGTGATACACTTGAATGTCCAGTTTCTGTACCATATTGCTCTCCTCCCGATATTTGCCTTTTTTCGCCGTCTCAAATAACTCTTGGAAAGTATTCCCGAATGATGGCCCGGCAGGCCTCCACGTGCTCCGCCGCAGGTACGGCGGTCTCCGGCAGGGCGTAGGTCCGGCCCAGCTTGCGATAGGTGTCCACGCCCAGCTTGTGGTAGGGCAGGAGCTGCACATGGTCCAGCTTCGTGAGCTTCGCGCAGAAGCGGCCCATCTGCTCCAGCTCTGCTCGCTCGTCGTTGATCCCCGGTATCAGCGGAATGCGCACCACCAGCTTGCCCCTCCACTCCATTTCGTTGGTGTGCAGCAGGTTATAGAGAATGCTTCCGTTCTCCACACCGCAGTAGGTCAGGTGCTTGGCCTTGCCATAGAGCTTCAGGTCCACGAACGCGGTGTGCACATGGGGCAGCACCTCGTCCACCGCCGTCACCGGGGCAAAAAAGCTGGTCTCAATAGCGGTGTTGATGCCCTCCCGTCGGGCCTGGTGCAGCAGAGCCGCCGCGGCGGTGTGCTGGGCCAGCACCTCTCCACCGGAGAGGGTCATGCCGCCGCCGGAGTGAAAGTAGAAGGGAATGTCCTTGCGGACTTCTTTGAGGATCTGCTCCACAGTCATGATCGTGCCGTAGGTCTTATCCTCCGTTTGCGCTGTTTCGATTTGAGACGATTGGCTCTCCGGGGTGGAGCACCACTGGCAGCGCAGGGGGCAGCCCTTGAAAAACACCACCGTGCGAAATCCGCTTCCATCGTGGATGGAGCTTCTCTCAATGCGCAGCACTGTACATGCAAGATTTTTCCCCTCGTAATCCAAAATGTAGGACATCCGGTCGATTCCTCCTCGCGTATTCTTCGGGGCGGCGAGAGCAGAGGCCATTGCCGTGCTCCCGCCTGCTGCCCCGAATCAGAGAGAATGTTGTCTGTCGGCTTATCAGCCGCAGCAGCTTCCGGCCCAGGCGTTGATCTCCGTGCGCCCGATGATCTCGTCCTGGGTCTCCTTGCCCAGCTCCACGAAGAACGCGGTGTAGCCTGCCACGCGGATGAGCAGATCCCGGTGCTTGTCGGGGTGTGCCTGCGCGTCCAGCAGCGTATCGCGGTCTACGCAGTTGACCTGTGCGTGGTAAACACCCAGGGTGCTCATGGTCTTGATAAGATTCATGGCGTGGGCGATGCCGTCCTCGCCCTTGAGCATTTCAGGCTCAAACTTCATGTTCAGCTGTGTGCCCTGGGTATAGCGGGCGTGGGGGATGCAGCTGACGGACTTGAGCAGGGCCGTGGGGCCGTTCACATCCGTGCCGCCGGTGGCGCCGATGCCGTCGGTGAGCGGCGTTTTGGCGTTGCGGCCGGAGGGCAGCGCGCCCACCCACTGGCCAATGGGCGTGTTGCCGGACACGGGCAGCATGCCGCAGGTCATCTTGCCAAACTTCGTGTCATATTTCTCGAACTGATCGACCACATGGGTGAAGATCTCGCCCACGCAGAAATCGGCGCGTTCGTCGTCATTGCCATACTTGGGGGCGGCCAGGCACATGGCCTGCACATCCTCGTAGCCCTCGAAATTCGCGTCTAAAGCCTTGACGAGACGATCCATGGTGAGCTTCTTTTCGTCATACACCAGATATTTGACTGCGGCAATGGAATTTACGATGTCTGCCTGGCCGACGGTGATCACGCCGCCGCCTACCGTATACTTGGCTGCGCCGGGCTGACTGTAATCCATGCCCACCTCCATGCAGTGGGGGAAGCCCAGAGACAGCGCGGGCACAGGACGGTAATTCATGCTCAGATAGTCCAGCAGTTGGTCGCCGGAGGTAATGGCGTCCACCACGTAGTCGATGTGCGCCTTAACGGCGTTGAAGAAATCCTCGAATGTCTCGAAGCTGCGGGGATCCCCGGTATGAACGGATATTTGCTCGCCGGTAATGCGGCTCTTGCCGTCGTTGAGCGCCAGCTCGACCATGGCGCCCATGTTGATGTCGGCAATGTCGGTGTACTGCTTCATGCGCCCGGAAAGGTTGGTTTCCACGCAGCCGCAGGGATTCCAGTCCCAGGCCTCGCGCAGGGGCACACCCTTGTTGAGCATCATGCGGATGCCCACATCGTTTGCATAGATGGCGGGCATGGTCAGCCCCATACCGATGGCCTCCACCGCCTTGTGCAGCAGGGAATCGGGGTTCTTGGCCATGCTGTATGTAACGGAGAGGTTCGGCTCCTTGAACTTCACATCCATGGTCGCCTGGATCATCATGTAGGAAAGCTCGTTGGTCGCATCGTTGCCATACTGGTCGATGCCGCCGCAGCTCGTCTGCACGGTGATGCAATAGCCGGCGGCATACTGCGCGGTGACTTCGTCCTGGAACAGAGACATCTCTGCTATCTTGATCCACAGGCAGTCCAGCAGCTCCTGCGCGTCGTCGTCGGTGAGGAGGCCGGCCTCCTTGTCCGCTTTGTAGAAGGGATAGAGATACTGGTCCAGGCGGCCCAGGTTGTAGGACGAGGCGTTTTGCTCCATGTAGCAGGCGTACTCATAGGAGAGGATAGACTGGCAGGCTTCGTAGAAGCTGCGTGCGGGATGCTCCGGCACCCGGCGGCAGACCTCTGCGATCTTCAGCAGCTCCGCCTTGCGCTTTTCATCCTTGCACTCCACGGCCATCTTTTCTGCCAGATCGGCATGGCGGTGCGAGAGGTGGATGATCGCGTCGGCGACCATGATCTCCGATTTGTAGAAGAAGGATTTTTCCAGATCGCCGGGAACCGCGTCGTCCAGCTTGGCCAGGGCCGCCTCCGCCTCGGCCTTGATGCCGCCGAGACCCTTGGCAAGAAGGAGTCTCCAGTCAACGGTAGTCTCGCCGTAGCCGCGGACAGCCTTGCGGTCGATAAAGATGGCGCCGTTTGCGCGCAGCTTCTTCACATCCTCAGGCAGCATCAGGTTCCAGCGGTCAAGCACGCACTTGTTTTTCCAGTAGTCCTTGACCTCCTCCAGGTAAACCTTCTTGCCCTCCTCGCTGAGATAAAACGGGTCGAAGGGACGGTTGCTGATGGTGTCAACTTCCTTTTCGATAACGCCGGAGGCGCTGTCGGGGTTCAGAATACCGCAGCGGGGCTTGAAGCCGACGCCGCCTACCAGCAGCTCGTGATCCTGAATGTAGATCTGCTTGCACTCACACTCGTACTTGTAGCCGGTGGCCTTTTGAATGATCCACGGCTGACCCTCTGTGTCCTTAAAGCCCTCGGTCACATACTTTGCGTTATAAACATCCATATCCACGCGGGTGGCAAGATACTGCTGGCGCAGCGCCTCAATGCGCTTCATATAGTTTTTGCTCATGGTTTTCCTCCTTGTGTGCCCCTCCCGAAGAGGTGCAAAAAAGTGATTACGCCTAATATAAAAGCACAGACCGTGCCAATAGCACCAGTTCCCAAAAAATATTTTTGTTTTTGTATAAACCGTCAAAAAATATTTAGTATTTTGGCGAAACGATACAAAGGAACTTCGACAAAATGCGTCCCAAACACCCGAACTGCGGCAAAAAAACACACAAGAACTGCAAAATCACCCCCGCAAAAGCGCAAAAAATTTTGCACACCGCCGGATGCGCAAAAATTTTTGCAGCAAAAGCGATGTGCAAATGAAGTTGAGGATGTCAGCCTTTCAGCGCCGGAGCGACCCCATCGGGCTTGCGGTCATACCGCCCCAGGAACTGCCTGTAAAACAGCAGCCCCACGGTGGAGGTGAGCACTTCCGTGATAGGGAAGGTGAGCCAGAAGCTGTGCAGGCCCCACAGGGAGAAGATGTACCCCAGGGGCACGAACAGCAGCACCGTGCGGATCACCGTCAGCAGGGAGCTTTTCAGGCTGTGCCCCACCGCCTGGAAAAATACCGGGAATATCAGCGATGTGACCATAGGAATGAAGCTGGAGCCGATGAGCCGGAACCCGTAGGTGCCAATGCTGATGACCTCCGCGTCCGCCGTAAACACCCGCAGCAGCGGCACGGGGAAAAAGATGAAACAGACCGTCCCAATGACCATCAGCCCCATGCCCAGGGCCGTGGCTGCCCCCAGCACTTGCTTGCAGCGGGGGATGTCCCGGGTGGCGAAATTGAAGCTGATCACGGGCACGATGCAGGTCTGCATGGCCCCCAGGGGGATGAAGAAAAAGGTCTGCCACTTGTAGTAGAGCCCCAGGGCTGTTACGGCTTCGTCAGAAAACCCCGCCAAGATCAGGTTCAGCCCCAATATATAAAAGGTATAGGCCGACTGCATGAGGATGTTGGGGATGCCCGTGCGGAAAATTTTTGCGGTGTAGCTGAGCCAAATTTTTGGGGTGGGGATGGGCCGGTAGGCTTTTTTGAACACCACCAGTGCCGCTGCTGCCTGGCCCACCACCGTGGCGATGGCCGCGCCCCGGATGCCCAGCTCCGGCAGGCCCAGCCAGCCAAAAATGAGGATGGGGTCTAAAACGATGTTGGTAATGGCTCCGCAAATTTGCGCCAGCATGGGCGTTTTCATGTCGCCCCCGGCCTGCAAAATTTTGGTCCATACGCTCTCAAAGAACAGCCCGAAGCTGAACAGGCACACAATGTGCCCGTAGGCCACCACCTCCGCGATGACCGTCTCCGAGCTGGTGGACATCCGCGCATAGCCCGGCAAAATAAGCCAGCACACCACCGCGAAGATCAGCCACAGAGCCCCGGCCAAAGGCGTACCCACCCCGGCGAACTCGTCGGCCTTTTTGCTCTCGCCCACGCCGAACCGGGCGGCCATAATGGTGTTGATGCCTACCCCCGTGCCCACGGCAAAAGCGATCATGAGAAGCTGGATGGGGTAGATGATGGACAGGGCCGTGAGCCCTTCATCGGAGTATTTTCCCACGAAGAAGCTGTCCACCAGGTTGTATAGCGCCTGGATAAGCTGCGCCAGCATCACCGGCGGCGCCAATTTCAGCAAAATTTTAAAAACTTTTTCGTTTCTGAAAAGCTCTGCGGATGTGTTCATAGCACGCTCCTATTTCATATTCAGCCTCGCGGCGCGACCCATGTCCTAACGCATGTGCCTAATTTATAGCACAAAATCCGACAGTTGAAAAGCATTTTTTACAAAAATTTTTCATAGACCCACAGGCAGAAAAAACGGAGTTTTTCACCAGTAAAATGAGATGCGCAGGCAGGGACCTGCGCATCTCGATTTGAGGAGGAATGAAATGACGGAAGGCAACATCCGAATCATTTCATTTTAAGGAATAACGATGGAAAAGAATCGCTTACTTAGCGGTGTACACGCCCTCGCGCAGGTAAGCCTGTAGCTGCTCGTGGTTCATGTGGCCGATGTCCAAATAATCCAGGGTGTACTTGCTCTCGGCGGCCAGGTCGCGCTTGAGCATGGTGCTGGCCAGCAGGATCATGGAGTCGATGATGGGGGTAGCCACGCCGTACTTCTTGCCCAGCTGACTCATGAGGTAGCAGCCCACGGGCACATCCTCGGTGATGTAGCGGTTCTCCAGATCGAAGGGACCGTCGCCGTAGAAGTTCTCATACTTCTCGGTGAAGGGCACGGCGAAGTCGGGACCCATGTACTCCTTGCCGTACATGGTGGTACGGGAGAAGAAGTCCTCATAGTTCACGGTGCACAGGCCCACTTCCATCTTGGCAGCCAGGGCCTTCTCCTCCTCCCAGAACTTAGCCTGGACCTCAGCGATAGCCGGGCACAGAGCGAAGCCGTACAGGGAGTAGTTCTTCTTATCCTGACCCAGAACGGTGTCAAAGTTCTGCATCACGGCAGCACCCAGAACGGCGCCGGGCACATGGATAACGGGGTTCACATTGGACAGGTTGATGTCCAGCACGGTGTTGCCGCGCACGAAGCCGTGGTGGAACTCCTCGCCCTTCTTGGAGATGGTCACCTCGCCGTCAGCGTCCATGATGGCGCCGAAAGCGGGAATGTACCAAGCGGAAGCCATGAAAGCATCGGTGTCGCTGTCGGGCAGAGCGCAGCCACGGATGGTGGTGATACGGTCCTCGACCTTGCACTCGTTGGTCACGACGCCGCCGCGGCGCACGACGCGGATGCCATAGGGAGCGGTGTACCAAGCGCCCACGATGACCTTCTTGGTGCAGTTCATCTCGCGCATGAGCTTGCGGAAGATAAAGGTGCCGCAGTTATCGGGCAGGATATGGATGACCTGGCCGTCCTCCAGCAGGGGGATCAGCTCGCGGAAGATGGTCTCGTGGGCCACGGCCACGGCGGCCACGATGATGATGCCGGCGCCCTTCACGGCCTTAGCCATGTCGTCGGTAGCCAGGGCGATCTTCACAGTGCCCTTGCGCTGATAGCCGAAGTAGCTGAACTGAGCACCGGCCAGGGTGATACCGGTCTTCTCGATGTTGGTGAAGTTGGTCTTAGCGAAGCGGGGCTGGTCCCACAGGCGGACCTCCTTGCCTGCCAGCGCGCAGTCAGCAGCCATGGTCTTGCCCACAGCACCGGCGCCCAGGATCGCAATAGGCATGTCCTTCAAATAACTCATATCCATTGTAGTATCCTCCTTAAACAATTCTTTGTTTAATTATGGGCCGGGCGTTTGTCCTTGCATCACGGCTGACCCATTGACTGATGCAATTGTACCCAATGCGTTTCCCCTTCGCTTTGCACAATCTTTCTTTTTCTTTGCAGATTTTCGGGAACTGCAAATTTTCTTTTTCCCCCGGCGGAGGCGGCGGGCAATATTATATATAATTGGTATGCGTCCTTATTTTGCCCCACCTGCCCAAGGCAAGAGAAACGGCAAAGAAAATGCGAAACCATGCAAATCATTTCCCGCCCCTGCCCGCTACAATAATCTTGTACTATGGCGAAAAAACCTGAAAACAGCAATTAATTTCCTATAAGAGGAGGTCAACACAATGTCAAATAAGAAAGTCATCATGGACGGCAACGAAGCGG
>CAVJNL010000044.1:0-14974 GCA_963650985.1 Clostridium sp. CAG:413 | reverse complement strand
CATTCCTTAGTACAAGTATTTTACCATACTTGTCTAACTAATGGGGTGCAGTTCAAAGCCCCCGGGCTTTTTATTTTTGCCCGCCTCACCCTCCATAATGCCATCCGCGAAGCCGAACCAAGCAGAAAAGCAAAGCAAACAAGACGGGCGCCGCTACGCTCCCGACCAAAACAGGAACGGTTGACATGCGGCGTGGGGGGAAATATAATAGGAGTAAGGTCAGCGAAGTAGACGCTTGGATGAAGTCCGGCGTGGCGGCTGATAAGTAAGCATTTTGGAGGTGCGCGATGGCACTGGAAAATAAATTGGGGCTGACAAGCTCCGCTGATCTTGCCCGCGAAGAAGAACGCATCAGCAAGAAAAAGGCGGTGGAACTGTTTGAAAACGGTGCGCTCGATACGCTCCCGGCCGGTAAATTCTCGACTTTGCAGGCGATTCACAAGTATCTGTTTGAAGATATTTACGACTTTGCCGGTAAGCTGCGTACGGTGAACCTGGCAAAGGGCAATTTCCGCTTTGCGCCGCTGATGTATTTGGAAGCGGCGCTGGCCAACATCGACAAAATGCCGCAGTCCACTTTTGACGAAATCATCGAAAAATATGTGGAAATGAATATCTCCCACCCCTTCCGGGAGGGCAATGGCCGCAGCACCCGCATCTGGCTCGACCATATTCTGAAAACCGAAATCGGCAAGGTCGTGGACTGGAGCAAGGTGGATAAAGAGGATTATCCCCTTGCAATGGAGCGCAGCCCCATCAAGGATGTGGAGATCAAGGTACTGCTGAGGGCGGCACTGACCGACGAGATAAACAGCCGTGAAGTCTATATGAAGGGCATTGACCACAGCTACTATTACGAAGGGTACACGACCTTCAAGGCGGAAGATTTGAGTAAGGAATGAGGTGCAAATATGCCGGATCAGAATTGGCAATTTGAGCTGGAAGAATACATCAAGCAGGGCGAACCGGACCGGGCCGAAAAAAGTGAAGCGTGGCAGACGGCCATCGGCTTGCAGGCGGTTGACGGGCTGAGTACCTCTGCCTATCTGCTGGATACCGCCAAGAATCACATTGAGGGCAAAATCACCATTGATGAAGCCCAACAGCGTATCCATAGCTATTATGAGCAGCGCACCACCCGCACCGAAATAGAGAACGAAACCAAAGAAGCGGACATCGTCTCTGCAAGGATCGCAAAGCTGTTGGGCGAAAAAGCCTTCCAATTTTCGCCCGCCGAGTGGTTCTCCATCCACCGCAGACTGTTTGAGGGCGTGTTCAGTCACGCCGGCCAAATTCGACAGTACAACATCACCAAGAAAGAATGGGTGCTGAACGGCGACACTGTGACCTATGCGGACTGGAACAGCATCCGGGACACGCTGGATTATGATTTTGCCACTGAAAAGCAGTTCTCCTATGAGGGCCTGTCCGTAGATGCGGCTGTAAAGCACCTGGCGAAATTCGCTTCGGACATTTGGCAAATCCACCCCTTCGGCGCAGGAAATACCCGTGCCACCGCCGTTTTTATGATCAAGTATATGAAAACCTTCGGCTTTCGTGTAAATAATGATGCCTTTGAAAAAAATTCCTGGTACTTCCGCAACGCCTTGGTCAGAGCGAACTACACGAATCTGCAAAAGGGCGTTCACTCCGCCACAAAGTTCTTGGAGATGTTTTTCAGCAATCTACTTTTAGGCACGGATTACGAGCTGAAGAACCGCTATATGCACATTGATTATGTGGAGGGAGCCACTTCCCAAAGCGTCAATGCCAATGTTCCAATTTTTTATTTTTGATTTGACCAAAAGCGCAAAAAGCAATATACTATTTTGTAGATAGAAACCTGCAAACGCCAAAATTTTCCGCAGCAAAAGCGGGTTTAGCCCAAGTAACAGGAGGTTCCCGTTTATGGAGAAAAGCAACCGCAAAATGTTTTCAGGTGATGTTCCTGAAATATTCGGACATCGTGACCGTTTCTCGGATAGTTAACAAAGGGGTTTTTACATAGAGAATCATATCGACAGCATCCCGATCCATCTGAAAATGACATTGATCCCCCCATGAGACAGCAAAATGGTGTAGTCTGATGAATCTCAATAAATTCAAATGCGGAAATGGCGTAAAAATGGTGTAGAAGCCAATACGCCAAACGCCGAAACCCTTGAAAATCAAGGAAAATCGAAGGAGAATGAGTACAAATGAAATTAGGTATCGTCGGCCTGCCCAATGTAGGCAAGTCCACCCTTTTCAACGCCATCACCAACGCCGGCGCCGAGAGCGCCAACTATCCCTTCTGCACCATCGAGCCCAATGTGGGCGTGGTGGCGGTGCCGGATGCCCGGCTCGACAAGCTGGCCGAGATGTATCAGCCGGAGAAGAAGACCCCCGCCGTCATCGAGTTCGTGGACATCGCGGGCCTGGTCAAGGGCGCCAGCCAGGGCGCGGGCCTGGGCAATAAGTTCCTGGAGAACATCCGCCGCACCGACGCCATCGTCCATGTGGTCCGCTGCTTCGACGATGAGAACATCATGCATGTGGTGGCCGACGCCGGGACCAATGTCCCTGTGGACCCCCTGGGCGACATCGAGACCATCGACTTAGAGCTCATCATGGCCGACCTGGAGATGGTGAACCGCCGTGTAGATAAGGCCAGCAAGGCCGCCAAGGGCGACAAGAAATTCCTCCACGAGGCCGAGGTGTTCAAGGCCCTGGCCGAGCATTTGGATGCCGGTAAATCCGCCCGCACCTTCGACTGCGATAAGGACGATGCCGCCCTCCTGGCCACCGCCGACCTCCTGAGCCTCAAGCCCATCATCTACGCCGCCAACATGGACGAGGCGGGCTTCGCCGACTGCGACAGCAACCCCTATTTTAACGATGTCAAGGCCCTGGCCGAGAAGGAGGGTGCCCAGGTGCTGCCCATCTGCGCCAAGCTGGAGCAGGACATCGCAGAGCTGGACGACCCCGAGGAGCGCGCCCTGTTCCTGGAGGAGCTGGGCGTGGAAAAGTCCGGCCTGGACCGCCTGATTCAGTGCTCTTACGACCTCCTGGGCCTCATCTCCTTCCTTACCTACGGCAAGGACGAGTGCCGTGCCTGGACCATCAAAAAGGGCACCAAGGCCCCCCAGGCCGCCGGCAAGATCCACTCCGACATCGAGCGCGGCTTCATCCGTGCCGAGACCATCAACTTCGACGAAATGATGGCCTGCGGTGGCAGCGTCACCGCCGCTAAGGAAAAAGGCCTCCTCCGCTCCGAGGGCAAAGACTATGTAGTCAAAGACGGCGACATGATCTACTTCCGCTTCAATGTCTAAAAGCGGAAATAATTAAGAAAACCCACCCCCGGCCCCACCCGCCGGGGGTGCTTCCATATTCCCCGCGCCCCCCGTAGGGGCCGATGCCCACATCGGCCCGCCCCATTGCGCTACTTGTAACACTCCGTAGGGGCGACCCTCGCGGTCGCCCGCCCCACCGCACTTCTTGTAACCCTCCGTAGGGGCGGGGTTCTACCCCGCCCGTCCTCCGTATAAAAATCAACCTCGTAGGGCGGAACCCATGTGTCCCGCCGCACAACGCACCACCCCGGCCCCCCGGGCGGACAGGGGCGTCCGCCCCTACAACGGTGTCAAGGCCCCGGCGGCGTGAGGGGAGCGAATTGAGCGCCGCCAGTGGCGGAAAAAGCGAAATGAGCGAGTGGCTGCGGTCAAAATTGGGGGCGTCCGCCGTAAGGCAGCGCGGAAATTTCGGGCACCGCAACAGGGACATCCGCAACCCCCGTCCCAAAACCTATTCACTATTCACTCGTCACTATTATCTTAACCCCCCATCTTTCCTCTTTCTACTTTCCCCTTCCCACCACAAAAAAACGCACCCGCCCACCCGGCAGGTGCGTTCTTCTATCTCACCCCGACCCCCTCACAGGTCGATCTGTGTCCCATTGTCGGCGAAGAGCTTCTTTACCTTCTGTTTTTGGGCCGGGGTCATGCGGTCCTTGTACTGCTGGGCCAGGGCCGCCGCCTGGTCCGTCTTGCCGCCCTTGAAATAGTTGCTCATAGCCCTCTGCAAGCTCTGGGCCGCCGTGGAGCTGAGACTGCTCTTCTGGGTCGCCGCAGCCGCCGCCCCGGTGTTGGCCCGTGCGCCGCCGGAGGCCTTCTGCTCGGCGTTTGCCATGCTGGTGTAGTGCTGCAAGCGCAGCTTGTAGTCGTCATACTCCGCCTGACGCAGCGCCTCGGCCTCCTTGCCTGCCCGGTCATAGTCCTCCTGCCAGGCCTCCTGCTCCTGCAAATAGCGCTTGTAGTCCGCCTGCTCCTGCTGACTCAGCCAGTCGTATTGGTCTACCAGCTTCTGCTGCCCCGCCTCATACTGCTGCCTGGCGCTCTGCTCCAGCTCCGGCATCAGCTCCGCCAGCTCCTGCATATACCGCCCGTATGCCTGCTGCCCCGCCGACTGGGCATAGCTGGAGGCGTAGCCCCCCGAAAGGCCCGCCGCCGCGCCCAGGGTGTCCTCCATAGCGTCCCGGCCCCGCTGGACATAGAGATACGCATAGTTCTTGTACTGCGCGTCCTGCTGCGGATCATAGGAATATCCCTTGCTCCCCCTGATCTGCTCATAAAGCCGCGCCAGCTCCTCGTCAAAGGACGACTGATACTCGCCCGGACGCACCGCCTCCAGACTCTTCTGCACCTCCCGTGCCGTCTCCACAGTCTCCGAGGGCTTGTATCCCTCCTCAAGCTGGTGCAGCTTGTCGTAGGTCTCGTCCGACACCCCCGTCAGCACATCCTTCCCCGTGGTGGGGCGGCTGGGCGCGGTGGTCTTATTCAGGCTCCCCCAAGTCTCATCCCCCACCACGCCGTCCACGGCCAGGTTGTTCTTGCGCTGGTAGTCCAGCACCGCGTTATAGGTGTTGCTCCCGAACACGCCGTCCTCGTCCAGCTTGTAGCCGTTCCGGTTCAGCTTCTGCTGCAGCTCCAGCACCGAGCTGCCCGTGTTCCCTCTCCAAAGTTTCGTTGCCATCGTTTCCTTACTCCTTCCATCGGCCCTTTACTTCCAGCCACATCGTCATAGCCGGATCCTGCTGGTTGCCAACCACATATACATTCACAGCGCCGTTGCCCGCAGGCCCGACAAAGCAAAAGCCCGTCCCCGTGCCCACGCGCCCATTGCAAACCGCCCCTGCCACGGAGGAAAACAGTCCCTCCGGCAGCGGAACGCTGTAGCTGTACCCGTAGCCGCCCAGCACATCCGCCCAGTGGGTGCCCTCCGCCGAAAGCTTCTCCGTCAGCCAAGCCTCGCACGCTCCGCTGCCCCACTTCCGGTAACTCCATATCCCGCTTGTGCCCTGCTCCACGATGTAGTCCGCCGCCAGGTCCCCCAGCAGCTCCGCCCTCGTGCGGTAGCGCACCACGCCGCCCGTGTCCAGCACGGCGATCTTCTCCGCCGCCGCGCCCAGGTCCGCCGCGCCCGCGAGCTTCAGCTGCCAGTCCTCCGCCAACTCCAGCACGCCGTCCGCCTCCGCCGCTTTGCCGAAGGCCGCGCCCTTGCCGCCCTCCTTCAGGTGGAAGGCCACCTTCTCCGTGGGTATGTTCTCCTCATACCGTGCCGCGTTCCCCAGGCTGTCCGTCAGCACCAGCAGGGCCACATAGCTGCGGTCCGTGGAAATTTCCACATCTCCCGTCACCAAGCCAACGGCCCCCACCGTCAGGGCCACACCCTCGCCGTAAGTGGCCCCCACCGGCTTCCAGTAACCTTTTAATGTCACGCTGTTCAGGCCGCTCAACCCGGAAAATCGCGCCGAGGCCAGCCCCGCGATGTGGGTGCCGCTGTCCGCCGCCGCGCCCTCCGCGTCCGAGCGAAACAGGTCCGCCCCCACCAGCACCGGCGGCGCGTACTCCAGCAGCTCTATCTCGAAATCCTCCCAGGCCGTCAGCCCCCGGCTGTCCGTCACCGTGCAGCGCACCGTGGCCGAAACGGTGGAAATGGTCTCCGTCCGGTAGGGGCTCTCCGCCGTGGTCTTGCCCTGGTAGGTAATGGAAAATTTGCTGACGCTTGCCCCCTGCTGGCAGGAAATTTTGCTGCTGTCAAAGGTGGCCTTGGCCTTGGAATACCCCTGCACCCAGGCCGCAATATCCCCCGCCGCCGTGCCGCTGTTGTCGTAGCTCACCGCCGCCCAGCCGTCCGAAACTGTCGGCTTCATGCTCCCCGGCACCGCCGCCGTGAATGTCACCGATTTCGTCCCGATGAGCGTACTCCCGCTATAAGTCTTGCAGGTCAGCGTACCCGTGCCGCTGGCCGCATTGGGAATCTCCGCCGCCAAGCTCTCCGGCACGGCCCAGTCATAGCCCGTAGCCACCCCCGTGGCAATGGTCCCCGAGGCCCCGCCGAACACATAACTCAGCGTATGCGTAAAGCCGCTGGACGCCCGGGGCAAACTGATCCGCGCCGTCTCCCCCAAAACCACGCCGCCGATAGAGGGTGTCGTAGCCCGGGGAATGGTAGGCAGCGCGAAGCTCCGACTGGAGGCGTTGTAGTCCCCGTTGCCGTAGAGCCACCCGGAGAAAGCCCCCACCACCAGGGTCTTGCTGCCGTCCCCGTCGTGGGCCACCTCCAGCGTCCCGGAGCCAAAGGTATGGTCCTTGTAGTCCGTGATGTCGGAGTAGGTGCCGCCGCTGTACACGGTCTTGCCCGCGATCGTCACCGCCGACATCCGTATGGCGTTGGTATAGTACTGCTCGCCGGGGCTCAACCCGCAGGACCAGGCGATGGTGGACTTGTTCGCCGCCGTGTCCTGCTCCTGCACCTCCCATTTCACCCAGAAATAGGAGCCGTATTTCACATCCGTTTTGATGGTCGCGCCCATGTCCTCACCCTCCGATCCACTTAAATTTCACGCCCCCGGTGAAGCTCACATCCCACTTCCCGGCCCCGGTGAGCCGGTCCGTGGCGATCTGCGCCACCGTCAGCTTGCCGTTGGAAAAATAAGCCGCCTCCTGGCCGCCGATGTAAAACGACAGCTTCTCCGTGGTCCACACGGACATGTTGCTCCGCTTGTCGATGACATCAAAGACCCCTTGCTCCGTCTCCACCCCGGTCTGGGTGGTGCGAATGTCCTGGCCGATGGCAATGCCGATGATGGGCGTCACCCCGTCATAGCCCACAATGCCCTGTCGGATGTACCCCTGTACATCGGTCTTGTAGGCGGAAAAGTCCGCCCCCACCCGGTCCACATCCGCCTGAATGTCCGCCGCAAACTTAAAATACCGGGTGATCTTCGTGGGATCCTCCTCGATCTCCTGGCTGGTCTTTTCCAAATAAGTCCCGAAGTCCGACACCGCCACATATTCCCCCCGCAGCTCCGACTTCATCTGCTCCAGCTCCCGGGACACCGTGTTCGCCGTCTTCACGATCAAACTCTTCAGCCCCGCCGCCGTCTGCCCGGTTTTCTCGTCCGGCGCGCCGCTCTTTTCCGCCGTCTGCGCCCGGGCGGTCTGGCCACCTTCTATCTGCTCCAAAGCCCGGTTCAGGCTTTGGGCCAATTGAAAAAGGTATGTATATTGCTGCCGTATCTGCTGCTGCACCGTGCCCACAGGCGCTCCCGGCATAGCCACCACGCTCACAGGCCGTCACTTCCCTTCTCGTAAAGGGCCGTCAGGGCAAACAGCGTACACTGTCCGCTGCCCGTCAGCTTCAGCCGCAGCCGCCTGCACTGTCGGGGCCGGATGGCAATGGCCTGCTCCCGTATGCCGCCGCTGCCCACGATCTGCCCCTGGCGCAGCCAAGTCTCCCCCTGGTCATAGCTGACCAAGGCCGTCACCTCTTTGCCTTTTTCAGGCCGCAGATAGAGCAGCACCTGCGTCAGCCGCTTGCGCTCCGGGGACTGCATCCCCAGCTCCCCGGTCTCCGCCAGCCAGTTGAAGCTTCCCTCCCCCTGGCCGCTCTCGCCGTGGAGGCTCCACAGCTTCCCGTCCGCGCCCAGGCAGTAAAGCTCCGTGCCCTTTCCGGCAAAGTCCACCGCCCGCAGCGCATCCTCCCTGTGCCACATCCGCCGGGCGCTGTCATACACCAGCAGCGACGGTTTCTCGCTTTCATCCAGGGCCGAGAGATAATATTTCTCCCGCCAGCCCCCGGCCACGCCGCCGTGATAGCGCACCCGGCCCAGGGCATGAGAAATGCACACCGGCAGGCTCCCGTCAAAGGCCTGCACCCCGTCGCCGGAGAGGTAGTAGAGCACGCCGCCCACCACCTGTAGGCTTTTCGCGCTCCCCTTCTGCACACCGCTGCACTCCGTGGTCACGATCTGATGGGCCCCGCCGCTGGCCGCATACACCCGCTCCATGCACCGCTCCTTAAAGAAAATGGGGTTGCCCAAATAGCTCACCGCCCCGGTAAATATCCCGTCGGACCCCCGAGCGGCGGCGTAGCTGTCCGTAGCCAGCCCCGCAAAGCACCGCCAGTTCTTAAAGTCGCCCAGCTTGCTGGCATAAATTTCGTTCACGGCCTTGCCATCCACCATGCCGTACTTGCAGCCCCACAGGCGGTTGCCGCTCTGTACCACAAAATCCATCTCCGGCACATACCGCCGCAGCTTCGTCTCCGTCTCCGTCACCGTGCCGCTGGCCACGGCCCCGGGAAAGGCCACCCAGTCCGCACCCACCGCCCGGAGCACCGTCTCGCCGTTGAGCCGCGCCACGCCGCAGCCGGACACCTCCACGCCGTCCCCGGCGGCAAAGCCCGCGCCGATGCCCGTGGCCTGTACCCTCACGCACACGCCCTCCAGGGCCGTCCAAACCTCCCGGCTGTATTGCCGCAGCACCGGCTCCGTCCCCGAGAGGTCCAGCCACAGCGCCCCCTCCTGGGGCTCCTCCGGTGCGCCCGCCGCCTCGGTGACATCGCTGTAGGCCGCCCCCGTCTCGTCGCACAAAGCCAGCCCGCTGCCCGCCGGAGCCGTTCGCTCACATTCCAGGCTGCCATAGTCCGTCACATCCTGGGTGTTTACATACACCTTGTCGGGGAAAATCACCACATACGCCCCCATAGACACCAGGCTCTTCTCCCCGTCCGTCAGCTCCGGCCCGATAGCCAGGCCATTCATATATAAATGCTTTCCGTCCACCCACAGCAGCGCGTCCTTGGCCGCAAGACCGTTGGGCTTTTCCAGGGTCCCCACCAGACCCCGTTCAGGCCGTGTCCGCAGGGCAGGATAGCCCTCCGAGCAGAGGTTTTCCATCTCCCGGAACCCCAGCGCCGCCGCGCTCTCCCGGCGATCCAGCCCCGGAAAATCCACCTCCGTCACCCGCTGCAATTTGGTGCTTCGCAGCATCGGAAAAAACATCTTGCCCCCTCCTTTCAGCAAAAGCGCAGGCACCGGGCCCCCTGGCCCATGCCCCCGCGCCGCAGCCGCTCCGCCTGCATGGCCGCCACGCCCTGGTTCCACAGGCTCATGGCGTTGCTGCACCGGGTAGCGTCCCCGTTTGCATAGTGGATCTGCCCCTGCACATACAGGCTGTAAAGCTCGTCATAAGGCGCCTCCGCCCTCAAAACCGAGTCCTCCTCCAGCTTCTCCGCGACCTCCGCCGCCTCTCCCGTGGGACAAAAAACCTCCCGCACGAGACTGGCCTCCGCCTGCGCGATCCACCGTAGCCTCTCCTCCCGGGTGTAGGCGTTGGGCAGCAGACCGTCCACCTGCGCCAAAACCTGACCCGCCGTCAATGCACCCATAGCATCCTCCTTCTCAGTTGGCCACCGCGTCCACATAGCGCCGAGCCGCCTCCGCCATCATGCGGCTGTTCTCCAGCACCTCCGCCACACACGCAGGCACCTCCACCTCAACGCCCTTCATAATTTTGTAACTGCGCCCATTCACCGACACGATCACAAAATTCTCCTCATTCTTCCTACCCCTGGGCAGAAAAACCTTCTTCATATCCTCTTTCATAAAAAACTCCCCTTTCAAAACATTCCCACCCCCACCGCCCCACCAATAACGCCTCCGTAGGGGCCAATGCCCACATCGGCCCGCCCCCACCGCACCCCTTGTCATGCGTAGGGGCGGACGCCCCTGTCCGCCCTACCCCGGGCTTGCACAAATCTTCATGTCCTCCGTAGAGGCGGGGTTCTACCCCGCCCGCCCTCAAGCCGAGCAACCCCCCGCCCCCGCAAATCACTCAGTTGGCCTTGTCCTCGTTAGAGTAAGAAGACCCGCACTCCACGCGCACCATGTACTCGTCGTACAGGATAGCCGCCGCATGAATGCCCTTCCAGCCCACGCTGGAGCGCTGGTCCAGAGGATCGGCGGTGCCGGAGGAACCGCGAGGCTTCACAATAACCTCCGTACCCTCACTCAGATCCACCACGCCGTAAGCACCCTTGCCCACAAACAGGCAGCCGTACACAGCGCAGCCCTCAGCGCCGCCCTCACCGGGATAAATCACAGCGTTGTCCGCAGCGGTAATAGCCTCCGCCAGGGTCATGGAGCTGTCAGTGTTGCTGAGAACCTTGTAGCGCTTGCCGCCGATGATCACATAGCGGTCCACCAGACTGCCGCTCTCCACCGTGCCGCCGTCAAAGCTCACAGTAGCGCTATTCGTCACAGCGCCGTTCACCGCCAGATTGCGGCTGTCCTTAGCCAGGTCCGCGCCGCAGAAAATTTTCGCCTCGGTAGTCTCCACAAAGCGCACACCGTGCAGCTCGCCGATCTCGCCCGAGAACAGCTCCGTAGCGGCGGCATACTGGTGTGCGGCGATCCACGCCTCATCCTGGCGCAGATCAAAGGCCACGGAGGGATGGATAATGCACACATACTTGCCGTCGAAGGTAGGCGCATTCATCTTCTTCAGCTGGGTGGCGGCCTTAGCCACCAGCTCGCTGGTCATCTTGCAGGCCGGGGTCAGGGCCACGCGGCTGGTCACAGCGGTCTGCTTGCCGCCCTCGCCCAGCACAGGCGCATAAATGACCTGGTTGCCCTGCTGAATTTCATTGCGGGTCACGGTGTCCAGGGTCAGACCCATGTTGTTGCCGTGACGGTCGGTGATCTCCAGCACCACATCGTCAATGGCCGTCAGATCCAGCATGTCGGACACGGTGGTGTAGTCGCCGTACTGGGCCAGCTCCTTGGTGATGTAGCTGACGGAAATACCGCTGCCGTCGGGGGTCACGCCCTCGGTCAGCGGGGTCAGCGCCTTGTCAAAAGCGCCGAACTTACGCCACTCCACCGTCTTGCCGCCGCCCACAGGCAGAGGCTTGGCAGCGGCAAACTGGTTGTGTACCAGCTGCGGCTTGGCATTCTCCAGCAGCTCCATGCCGTAATAAGTCTTCATCTCAGCGGACAGCCCGCCGGTAGTCTGCGTATTGGCCTCCGCAAACATCTGATAGTTCAGTTCCATACACATCTTTCCTTTCTAAAATTCAAAATAAAAACCTCTCCGCGCTCCGTAGGGGGCGATGACCCTGTTGCGGTGCCCAAAATTTCTGCGCTGCCTTACGGCGGGCGCTTGAAATTTTGACCGCGGCCACTCGCTCACCTCGCTCCCTCTGCCACTGGCAGCGCTCGGTTCGCTCCCCACATCGTCCCACCGTACCGCACTCCTTGATACCCTCCGTAGGGGCGACCCTCGCGGTCGCCCGCCCCACAAGCCTCAGGCAACGCCCCCGTAGGGGTCGGCGTCCCCGACGCCCCGCACACACGCCCCTTGCACCCCTCCGTAGGGGCGGACGCCCCTGTCCGCCCGCCGGACTTGCACCGCAGCTCTTGTGATTGCGTAGGGCGGTTCTGTTGCGGTGCCCAAAATTTCCGCGCTGCCTCACGGCGAACGCTTGAAATTTTGACCGCGGCCACTCGCTCATCTCGCTTCTCCTGCCACCGGCAGCGCTCGATTCGCTCCCCTCACCCCGCCGCCAGACCACCATCGCACCCCATGCAAAAAGTGTCATTGCGAGGGCGCAAAGCGCCCGTGGCAATCCGTTCCCCCTGCGCAAGGGGAGCTGTCACGGCAAAGCCGTGACTGAGGGGTCGTCCCCCGCACCCCCTCAAAACCGAATCTTCTCCCCGTCCAGCACACGCCGGCGAATATCCGCCAGGTCCTGGCTCGTCAGCCCCCGGGGGTCACTGGCCGTCACGGCAATGCTCCGCCCGCCGTTCTCCGCCACCCGGCCCATGCCGCTGGCCAAGCTCCCGGCCACCTGCCTGCGGGTGCGCCCGGCCGCGTAACGCATGGCTTTCTCCATCAGCTCCCGGCCATGCACCGTCTCATAGGCCGCCCGAGGCTCCACGCCCGCCAAGATCAGCCTGCCGAAGTCCTCCCGGCGCATCTCCTCCTGCCAGCGAAAGCCCGGGTACAGCTTTTGCAGCGTCCCCTCCTGCCTGCGCAGTCGTTCGATCCGTTCCGCCGCCTTGGCCCGGCGGGCCTGCTCCGACCTCTCCTGCTGCTCCTTCAGCCGCAGATTCTCCTGCCGCATCCCCCGCAGCCGTCCGTCCAGAATTTTCCGCACCCTGGCGTCAAACTCCTCCTTGTACCGGCCCCGGATCAAAGCTTCAAAGTCCTCCTGCTCCCCGGCGTCAGGAGCCGTATCGCCCGTCTGGTCACACATCTGTACCTGGTTTTCTTCCATTTCCATGGTCTCGTCCTTTCCCGTGGTAGGCCACGACCCGTATCATCACTCCCTTATTAGGAGAAATGCCCCCCTACATCCTTCACTTCCACACACCGCGGAAACCGCCTTTGCAGCTGCCGAAGCCCGCACTTCACCATCTCCGTCTCCCTTTCCGCGCCCCGCACGGCAATGCGCACATACCCCGGCCGCATAATAAGCTCCCTGACCAGGTTCTTCTCCTGCATCCGCTCCACCAGCGCCAGCACCAGGGCCGACACCGCCGCGCACACAATGTCCTGTCCCGCCGGGGCGTACCCCGCGTGTCCCTCCAGGGTCAGCCGCCCCGCCTCCGCCGTCACATGGATCATCGGGGCCGCACCGCCTCCCGGGTGCTCCTGCGGCTGCGCTCCATGGCCGTGGTCTTCTCCTCCCGACGCTTGCCCGTGCTGCCGCCGGAGGCCGCCGTCCCTGCGTATTCCCGGGCCAGGGCCTCCGCCAGGTTCGTGCCCTTCACCTGGTCCACCACCGCCGCCGTCTGCAAAAGCCGCGTCCGCAGCGCCTCAATTTCCTTCTGCTGGGTCTGCCCCCGCTGGATCATCCCCATCACCAGGTCCTTGTTCTTAAAATCCATCAGCTCCAGGCACCGCAAAGCCTGCTGTGCCATGTCGTCCCGAAAAAAGCCCATCTGGAAAAGCTGCAAAGCAAACTGATTATACTCCATGGTTTTGTAAGGATTCTCCTGCTGCGCGGAAATTTCCAGGTCAAACACCGGCACCCGGTAAGAGACCTCCACCCCGTCGCTCATCGCCACCGGCTGGAGCCCGCTGCTGTCGTAGCTGGCAAATTCACCCCCCAACAGACGGAACTGCCTGGGCAGACTGTAAAACTGACGGATCAGCTCAATGCACAGCGTCACCACATCCGAAAACGCCTCGTACCCGTCGTCGATCATGTTCCGCGACAGCTTGCCGCCCGCCTCCTGGAGGGCCGCAATGGCCGTAGCCGCCGTCACACCCGAGGCCGTGCCGCCGTTTGCCACATCCCGGTTGCCCGCCGTCTCCTTCATCTCCGCGATCTTGCTCTGGAGTATCGCCACATACACGCTGTCCAGTCCCGCCGTGTGGATGGGCGCGATGGAGTCGCTGCCCAGGTTCCCGTTGGTGTGTACAAAGGGCTTGGTCCAGTCGGCGTATTCATTCTCATTCACCGCCCCGTCGGCCCGCACGAAAAATCTCGGTGTCGCCGCCGCCAGGGTGTTCTTGAGAATAGCTTGGTTCATCAGGTCGATCTGCTTCTGGGGCGACTTGCAAAGGTCAATGTACCCATACCCGCAGGGCGTCCCCTCCTCGGGAAACAGCACATCGAACACAAACGGATACTTCCCGTGGTCATACCATCCCCGTAGATTCATAGGCAGCCCCACCGGCACATTTTCCACTCTCGCCGTGCCGTCCGGCTCAAAGCCCACCACCTTTTCCTCCATGGGCACCGCCGTGTCGTTCTCCGTGGCGTAGAGCACCGTCTCCCCCACGAACTTGCAGTATTGCAGCACCTTCCTTCCCCCGTCCATGGTGTGGTAATACCAGTCCACCACCAAAGACTTGTCCGAGGTGTCCACCGTGTCGTCATAGAGGAACCGGCTCACCGTAAAGCTGCCGCCCCCCAGCTTCCCCTCCAGTTGGGGATAGCTGCGCAGAAGCTGCTCGTTGCTGATGAGCTCCGTAGAGAAAAAGTTCTCCGAGTCCTGAATGTCCCGGACCCCCGGCTCCCAAAACAGATTCAAAAGGTCCATCCGGCGGATGGAAATGTCCCCCAGTCCGCCCAGCTTTCCCGCGTCCCAGAAAACGCCGTAGGCCGCACACCCGCTTTTCAGCTTGTACCACCAGGCGTCCGAATAGGTCCGCTTAAACTGGTTCTGCTTCAGCACCACCGGCAAAATTTTCGTCAGCTTCGCCGCCTCCAGTCGGTCGCCCTCCTCCCGGGGCAGGACCGTCGGCTCCGGGTAGCAGTCCATAGCGTCCGCATGTTTGGAGAGGATGCAGTTCACCAGCCACGCGCTGGCCGGCTGCGGGTCTCCGGGATTGCCCCCCTGCCCGTTTTTCTCCATCTGCTGCCAGTGCCGCATTTTCCAAAACTGCTCGTTGTCGATGATGCGGCTCTCCAGGTGCGCCTTCCCCTGCTTGTACTTTTTCAGGATCTGCGCCGCCCGCCGCGCCTCCTCCGCCCCGATCTTAGGCTTCTGAAAAGTCATACCGTCCATGACCAAAACCTCCTTATAGTTCTCACCTCTCCCCTCCCACCTCCCATCCGTTGCCTCCCCCGTTGCCCGCCCCCATGCAACACCCCGAAAATAAGAAGACAATACGCCCTCGAAAGTGTAGAATGTAGT
>CAVJNL010000043.1:0-15191 GCA_963650985.1 Clostridium sp. CAG:413 | reverse complement strand
TCCCCATCGGAGTTTTTTCAATCTAAAAGTGTTGCACTTGCTTGACAATCTGCCTATTACGAAATTGTTTGTAGGGGCGGACGACTCTGTCCGCCCCCTGTTCAAATTCATTCAAATTCAATGGGTGTTCTTGTGCAGACCTCTCGAATTTTACTTTGCAAGGCTTTTAGGTCCACGAATGTCTCCGGCTTCTTGTTTTTGTCCCGGAGCAGGGCGGCCGGGTGGTACATGGCGGTCATCAGCACGCCGGCTTTTTCGCAGAATTGCCCGTGCTCTCGGGTAATTTTGAAATCCTCCCGTATCAGCTCCATGGCCGCGATGCGCCCCAGGCACACGATGATCTTGGGCCGCACCAGGGCCACCTGCCGCCGCAGATACCCGATGCAGGCGTCCTTTTCCACATTCAGCGGGTCCCGGTTCTGGGGCGGGCGGCACTTGACGATGTTGGCGATGTACACCGCTTCCCGCTTCAGGCCGATCATTTGCAGCATGTCGTCCAGCAGCTTCCCGGCGGGACCTACGAAGGGCACACCCTCGGCGTCCTCGTTGGCTCCGGGGCCCTCGCCGATGAACATGACCTCCGCCTCCCGGCTCCCCACGCCGAACACCACATTTTTCCGCGTTTGGCTCAGGGAGCAGGCCTGACAGTTTTTACATTCATTTTCTAATTCTTCCCATTCGGACATAGCTTTTCCTCCCCCTATTTTCAAAAACAGGCATAACCCCGCCGCCCCGGTGAAAAACTGATAGGCGAGGTGAGTACATGATCTGGTTTTGGACCTTCGTTTTTTACAGTCTGGCGGGCTGCGGCCTGGAAAAGCTCTACGCCTTTGCCGTGCGGTCGCGGCACCGGGTGCGCAAGTGCTTTTTGCTGCTGCCCCTGTGCCCGGTGTACGGCCTGGCTATGGTGGCCGTGCTGCGCCTGGCGGGGGACACGGAGAGCTTTTGGCAGCTGGCCCTCTACGGGGGCATCCTCTGCACCGCTGTGGAGTACGCCGTGCATTTTCTCTATGAAAAGTGCCTGGGTGTCCTGTTTTGGGATTACAGCGGCACCCACTTGGACCTCCACCGGCGGATATGCTTCCCCTTCGGCGTGGCCTGGGGGGTGCTCTCGGCCCTGGCGGTGCGGCTGGTGCAGCCGCGCATCGCCCCGGTGCTGGCGGCCATTTCCCCGGAGGTGACCCTGGCCGTCTTGCTGCTGCTCATTGCCGACAGCTTTTTCACCGTCCGCCTCCTGCGCCGCAGCCACAACATCGACCTATTGGGGCTGAAAAACCTCTGGGTCGAGCTGCATCAGATATAGCGGCTGAGCCAGTCGTGAATGTCGTTATACACCGTCTCCTGCATGGCTTTTTCGTTGAGAATTTCGTGCCGCAGGCCGGGGTAGAGCTTGATGGAAACATCCTTGACCCCGGCGGCCCGGAAGGCCTCATAGGACCGCTGGACGCCCTTGCCCATGTTGCCCACGGGGTCGTCCTGCCCGGCGATGAACAGCACCGGCATGGTGGGGTCCATCTTCACCAGGTTCACATTTTTCTGATTGAAACGGATGCCGCCCAGCATATCCCGGAACAGGCCCACCGTGGCGTCCGCCCCGCACATAGGGTCGGCGATGTAGCGGTCCACATTCTCCGTGTCCGCCGAGAGCCAGTCCACGCTGGTGCGGTTGGGGGCAAAGGCCCGGTTGTACCCGCCGAAGGCCAGGTCGGTGACGAAGGGGCTGGTGGAGTCGGGGCCGTTTTTATAGAGAAAGCGCTTGGCGACCAGGGTGCCGCCCGTGAGCATATACCCCGGCTGCCAGCCGGTGCCCATGATGATGGCGGCCTTTTTCTCGCCGGGGTAGCGGATGAGGTACGACCGGGTGAGGAACGACCCCATACTGTGGCCCATGATCAGCTGGGGCAGGTGCTTGTAGCGCTTGGCGAGAAGCAGGTGCAGGCCGTGAATGTCGTCCACTGCGTGCTTCCATCCGTCCTTTGCCCCAAAATACACCGGCGTGCCGCCCTCGGGCAGGGACTGGCCGTGGCCCAGGTGGTCGTGCCCGGCCACCACAATGCCCTGGCTGTTTAAGAACCGGGCGAAGTCGTCGTAGCGCTCAATGTGCTCCGCCACGCCGTGGGCGATCTGCAAAACGCCCCGGAACTTGATTTTTTCCTCCGGGATCCAGATGCACCCGTGCAGCTGGGTCTTGCCGTCGGAGGAGAGAAAACGGAAATGTTCACAATTTGTCATAGAATTGGCGCTCCTTCCGTAGTATACTTCTAATATAGTATACCACATCCGTGTGGAAAAGAAAAGAGGAGAAGCCCATGGAGCAGTACATTCTGGCGCTGGACCAGGGAACCACCAGCTCCCGCGCCATCCTGTTTGACCGCCGCGGCCACATCGCCTCGGTGGGGCAATACGACTTTCCCCAGATATACCCCCAGACCGGCTGGGTGGAGCACGACCCGGCGGATATATGGGGCTCCCAGAGCCGGGCGGCGGCGGACGCCCTGCGGGATGTCGAGCCGGGCCAGGTGCTGGGCATCGGCGTCACCAACCAGCGGGAGACCACCCTGCTGTGGGACAAAAAAACCGGCCAGCCGGTGTATAACGCCATCGTTTGGCAGTGCCGCCGAACGGCGGAGCTGTGCGAGGAGCTGAAAAAGCGCGGCCTTACGGAGCGCATTCAGGCCACCACCGGCCTGCTGCTGGACGCTTACTTTTCCGCCACGAAGATCTGCTGGATCTTAGACAATGTCCCCGGCGCACGGGACCGGGCGGAGCGGGGCGAGCTGCTGTTTGGCACCGTGGAGAGCTACCTTATATGGAAGCTCACCGGCAGCCATGTGACGGACTACTCTAACGCCTCCCGCACCATGCTCTTTGACATTCATAACCTCTGCTGGGACCAGGAGCTGTGCGACATTCTCCACATCCCCATGTCCATTCTTCCCCGGCCTGTGTCCAACAGCGAGACTTACGGAACCGTGAAGCCCGGCATTCCCGGCTTTGAAAAGGTGGCGGGGGTTCCGGTGTGCGGCGCGGCGGGGGATCAGCAGGCGGCGCTTTTCGGCCAGGGCTGCTTTGCCCCCGGCCAGGCCAAGAATACATACGGCACCGGATGCTTTACGCTGATGAATGTGGGCGCAGAGCCGGTGCGCAGCCGGGCGGGCCTGGTGACCTCCGTTGCCTGGCAGGTAAACGGCCAGACCAGCTACGCCCTGGAGGGCAGCGTTTTTAACGGCGGCAGCACCATCCAGTGGCTGCGGGACGAATTGGGTATTATCAATTCCGCTCCGGAGATCAACACCCTGGCCGCTACGGTGCCCTCCTCCGGGGGCGTGGTGGTGGTCCCCGCCTTCACGGGCCTGGGCGCGCCCTATTGGGATATGTACGCCCGGGGGGCCATCCTGGGGCTGACCCGGGGCACGGGCCGGGCCCACATCGCCCGGGCGGTGCTGGAGTGCATCGCCTACCAGGTCACGGACCTGATGCTGGCCATGCGCCAGGACGCCGGGTGCGACATCGCCTGCCTGCGGGTGGACGGCGGGGCCAGCGTCAGCGACCTGCTGATGCAGCTCCAGGCCGATGGCCTGCGCATCCCTGTGGACCGTCCGGCCATGGTGGAGACCACCGCCTTCGGCGCGGCGGCTTTGGCGGGCCTGTCCTGCGGTATGTGGAATGGTTTGGAGGAATTGGAATCCCTGCGCCAAAGCGACCGGGTGTTCCTGCCCCAAAGAGTACAAAGTGAATGTGACGAAGAATACCGCATTTGGAAGCGTGCCGTAGCCCGGGCCGCGGATTGGATCGAGCATTAAAGCGAACCGCCCCGCAGCGGGCGACCGCAAGGGTCGCCCCTACGTGCAACAAGGGAACCGACGCGCCGGGCGGACAGGGTCGTCCGCCCCTACAAAGGGAACGGTCTCCCATCTTTCCACTTTCAACTTTTATTTTTCAACCGATTCAACTTGCAAACCCCAACAAAATTTTGTATAATAGCCAAAACCGCAAAATATGAAAGGAGATCATTATTATGGCATTTTTTGATGAACTGAGCAAGAAGGCGCAGGCCTACGCAGGCGTGGCCGTGGATAAGGCCAAGGACCTGGCGGGCGCCGCCAGCGAGAAGGCCAAGGAAGTGGCCGACTCCGCCAAGACCAACATGGCGATCCTCACCGAGCAGCGAGAACTGGACAAGAACTATAAGGCCATCGGCGAGTGGTTCGTGTCCGAGTACGGCGAGAATATCCCCGAGGCCGTGAAGGATGTGGTGGAGGCCGTCAACGCCTCCAAGGCCAAGATCGCCGAGCTGGAGGCCTCCAAGCCCCAGAAGGACGAGGCCGAGGAAGAGCCCGCCGAGCACACCTGCCCCGTCTGCGGCACCCCCGCCGACAGCAAGTTCTGCCCCGAGTGCGGCGCCCCCATGACCGAGACCAAGGACACCCAGGAGTAATTTGCCAAAACCAAAAAGGGCGGCGCATCGCGCCGCCCTTTTTGAAGCTGTCGGAAAATTCTACGCAATTATTTCAATTTTGTGTAGGGGCGGACGACTCTGTCCGCCCGTGGCGATTTGCCTTGCTATACCTATTATAATATACTATTATTTCGGAAATTCCAGGCCGAACACGCCGCCGTTTTCGCCCAGCAGGACCACATCTCCGGCTACTACCGCGCCGTCGCATTGCAGCAGGTTTACCTGGGCGTCCGTGCGGCCACCGGGGTAGTTGGTCACCCGGTAGGTGTAGCGGCACACCACCTTGCCGCCGCAGTCGCCCAAGGGCAGCCCCTGCTCCTTTTGCAGGGCCAGGTAGTCCTCGTAGCCCTTCAGATCCTCGGGCAGCTTCATTTGCAGCGTCTCCACCGGCTCCGGCTCCACCTGCCAGCCCAGCTTTTCCAGGTAGGAGACCCTTCCCTCGTTGTCGCTCAGATACACCCTCTCGGGGCCCTGGCCGCCCCGCAGGGCGAAAAACAGCGCAACCCCTACCACAAGCAGCAATATCACAGCCGCCGGGAGCATTTTCCGGCGGGAAAAACACACCATTTTCATCTCGATCACCCCGGACCAGCCTATGCGCGCCGCGCCCGGGATATGCACAGGAGAAATTACATGGAACGATTGGACAAGCTCCTCGCCGCCACGGGCCGCTGGTCCCGGCGGGAGGTGAAGGACCTGGTGCGCCAGGGCCGGGTGGAGCTGGAGGGCCGACCCGCCCCCGCCCCGGACATAAAAATCGACCCCGCCGCGTCGGACATCCGGGTGGACGGCGAGTCCCTGTCTTGCAGCCGCTTCACCTACCTCATGCTCCACAAGCCCGCCGGGGTCCTCTCCGCCGCCCGGGACAGCCGACAGCAAACCGTCCTGGATCTGCTGCCCCCGGACCTGAAGCGCCGGGGTCTCTCGCCGGTGGGCCGCCTGGATAAGGACACCGAGGGCCTGTTGCTGCTCACCAACGACGGCCCCCTGGCCCACCGCCTCCTGGCACCCAAGAGCCATGTGGACAAGGTCTACTACGCCCGCACCGACGGCACCCCCACGGCAGAGGACGCCGCCCGCTTCGCCCAGGGCATGATCCTGGGAGACGGCTTGACCTGCCTGCCCGCCGATTTGCGCGTCACCGGGCCAGGGGAGGTGCTGCTGACCCTGCGGGAGGGTAAATTCCACCAGGCCAAGCGCATGCTGGCCGCCTGCGGCACCCCCGTCACCTATCTGAAGCGCCTTTCCATGGGCCCTTTGGCGCTGGACGAGAGGCTGCGTCCGGGGGAATTTCGTCATCTTACACAGGAAGAAATTGCCAATTTACAGCAGGCAGCGGGCCTTTCAGCGGCAGATTGCCAAAAATAAGACAACAATTTTTGTGAAAAGTATAAAAAACCCCTTGCAAAATCGTGATTCTGACGGTATAATACAGAAAAGACCTTTACAGATTGCACAAATTCATTCATACAAGAATGACCGGGAGGATTATCATGTCGGGACGGATTTTTCAAAATGTAGTGCTGCAATTCAAGGAGACCACGGACCGCGTCATCGGCGTCATGGACGCTGACGGCTGCGTCATCGCCTGCAGCGAGCTCACCGGGATCGGCAAAAAGTGGACCAAGTATGTGGACGCCATCGAGGGTGCCGACGGCAACTGCGTTTGCGTGGAGGGCAAGACCTTCAAGGCTCTGCCCGGCTGGGGCAGCCACTTTGACTACGCCGTCTTTGCCAGCGGCGACGACAGCGTGGGCCGCACGGTCTGCGCCATGGCCTGCGTGGCCCTGAACTCTGCCAAGGCCTATTACGAGGAGAAGCATGATAAGGGCTCCTTCATCAAGAACATCATTTCCGACAATATCCTCATCAGCGATATTTATATGCGCGCCAAGGAGCTGCATGTGCCCGTGGAGGTGAACCGGGGCGTTTTCGTCATCCGGCCCATCGACGACCGGCTGGAGACCGTGCCCATGGATGTGGTGCAGGGCCTGTTCCCCGACCGGCAGAATGACTTCGTTCTCAGCGTGGGCGAGGCGGATGTGGCCCTGATCCACCAATTGCCCGACGGCGCGGATGGCCGGGATCTGGACCGCGTTGCCAACCAGATCGGCGAGGCTCTGAAGTCCGACGGCGAGAGCACTGTGTTCGTAGGCGTGGGCACCATCGCCACCCACCTGCGCGACCTGGCCAAGTCCTACAAGGAGGCTCAAATCGCCATTGAAGTGGGCAAGGTCTTCGACACCGAGCGCTACATCGTCAATTACGAGAACCTGGGCATTGGCCGCCTGATCTACCAGCTGCCCACCACCCTGTGCGAGATGTTCCTGCAAGAGGTGTTCAAGAAGAACCCCATCGACGCCCTGGACCAGGAGACTCTGTTCACCATCTACAAGTTCTTTGAAAACAACCTCAATGTGTCCGAAACGGCCCGGAAGCTGTTCGTCCACCGCAACACCCTGGTCTACCGCCTGGAGAAGATCAAAAAGCTCACGGGCCTGGACCTGCGGGAGTTCGACGACGCCATCACCTTCAAGGTAGCCCTGATGGTGAAAAAGTACCTCACCAGCCGCGGCATCGACGCATAATATTTCCCGGATTTCCCCAGGGAGACACCCAAGCCGGTGTCTCCCTGTTTTCGCGCCCCGACGGACGGAAGGGCATTCCGTAGGGGCGACCCTTGCGGTCGCCCGCGGGCGGGGAAATCACCGAAGCGCCGCCGGTGGCGGAAGAAGCGAGGCGATTTCGAGGAAGTGCCCCGATTGGCAGGCACGACAGTGCCCGGGAATCGGTTGGCACGACGGTGGGCAAGAGAGCCCCGCCCCTACGCACGACAAGAAAACCGCCGCACGGGCGGACAGGGTCGTCCGCCCCTACAAACCGCACCGTAGGGCGGGCTGACCACAGCCCGCCGCCCAGGCTTGCCCCGCACCCCTTGCAAAAAACAATGTCATTGCGAAGCCAGTGCGCACACTGGCTGTGGCAATCCGTAACCCCAAAGGCTCCCCTGCGCATAAGGGGAGCTGTCCGCGAAGCGGACTGAGGGGTCGTCCCCCACCGCACACCTTGTCATGCACAATGCCTCCGGCGGGGTACTTTCTGTCACCAGCGACAGAAAGTACCCAAAGAACGCCGCCAAAACCAATGGTTTTGGAATCCTTGCGCGGGCGTGGTGCGGAACGTATCGGGACCTTTCGACCCCGCGAATAAAACGGTGCAAACCTGCTCCGTGCTTTCGCACTGTCTCAGGCTCTATCCACCGCGACGCGCTCCGCGCTTGTGCTGCCCTGGTATAACAGGGCAACCCTCTGCGCCTACCGTGCGGCGGGACGATGTGGGCATCGTCCCCTACGAATAATAAAAGGTGCGGGGGACGGGCGACCGCAAGGGTCGCCCCTACGCACAACAAGGAAATCACCGTGCCGGGCGGACAGGGTCGTCCGCCCCTACAAGGAGAACGGATTCCCACGCCAGTGTGCGCACTGGCTCGGAATGACAGGGTAAACTTTCAAAATGTGTCATTGCGAGGGCGCTCCGCGCCCCCCCGTCCCCAAAGCCTCTTCACTATTCACTTTTCTCTATTACCTCAAATTGCCCCATCTTTCCCCTTTCCTCTTTCCATTTTACTCTTATCCCCCAGCTTTCCCCACAGTTCACACTTTTTTTATATTTTTCCTGTTGCAAAATACTGCCCCACCCCTTATAATAAATTATGTAACCGTTTTGTTACTTTTCTGCACATGAAACCTGTGTTTTTGATTGAGAGGAACCTATGATTCGCCTGATTGATGTTAAAAAAATATACGACAATGGCACCGAGGCCCTGAAGGGGATCTCGTTTTCCATTGAGGACGGGGAGTTTGCCTTCCTGGTGGGGCCCTCCGGCTCCGGCAAATCCACCATTATCAAGCTGCTCACCGGGGAGATCGTGCCCACCTCCGGGCGCGTCATGGTCAATGGCTTTTCCATGGGCCGCATTTCCGACAAGCAGATCCCCTATATGCGCCGCACCATCGGCGTGATTTTCCAGGACTTCCGGCTCATCACCAATAAGACCGTGTGGGACAATCTCAGCCTTGCCATGCGCGCCGTGGGGGCCAGCCCCCGGGAGATCAAGGCCCGCATCCCCTATGTGCTGGACCTGGTGGGCCTCGAGGACAAGGAGCAGAGCCTGCCCGACCAGCTCTCCGGCGGCGAGCAGCAGCGTGTGGCCATCGCCCGGGCCCTGGTGAATAACCCCAGCACCATCGTGGCCGATGAGCCCACCGGCAACTTAGACCCCGCCCGCTCCCTGGAAATTATGACCCTCTTAGAGCGCATCAACGCCCTGGGCACCACCGTGGTGGTGGTCACCCACGAAAAGGGCCTGGTGAACCATTTTGACAAGCGCGTCATCACCATCAACGCCGGCATGGTGGCCGGGGACGCTATGGGACGGTACGAGGTGGCCAAATGAAAGGAAATTTCAGATATTTCTTCCGGGAAGGAAGCCGCAATATGTTCTCCCACGGCTTCATGTCCTTTGCGGCCATCGGCATTACCGTGGCCTGCCTGCTGATCATGGGCACCTTTTCCCTGGTGGCCTACAACGCGGATTATAATTTGAAAAATCTCCAAAAGGAGAACGCCGTCCTGGCCTTCGTGGACGAATCTCTCACCGAGGACCAGGCCCGAGCCCTGCAAAGCAAGGTGGAGGCCGTAGCCAATGTGGCCGATGCCACCTTCGTCTCCCGGGAGCAGGCCCGGGACAGCTATGTGGCCCAGTACGATGAAAACGACCTCTACGCGGACCTGGACCCCGGCATTTTCCGCCATCGCTTCGTGATCCACTTGCAGGATGACAGCCAGCTTTCCCAGACCGTGGAGGCCCTGCGCGGGGTGGAGAACATCGCCAAGGTCCGGGCGGACGAGGCCATCTCTGCGGGCTTCGTTACCGCCCGCAATGTAGCCAGCGTTATCAGCATCGCCCTCATCGCCATTTTGCTGGTGGTGTCCGTGTTCATCATTTCCAACACCATCAAGCTCACCACTTTTGACCGGCGGGACGAGATCGCCATCATGAAAATGGTGGGCGCCACCGACGGCTTCATCCGCTGGCCCTTTGTGTTCGAGGGGCTGCTCATCGGCCTGTTCGGCGCAGTCATTGCGTTCTTGCTCCAGTGGCTGCTGTATAACGCCATCGCAAACGGCATCGCCGGGTCCGACACCCTGCAAATTCTCCGGGTGGTCAGCTTCCGAAAGATCGGTTGGCCTGTGGGCGGCGTGTTCCTGCTGGCGGGCATTCTGGTGGGCGTGGGCGGTAGCCTCACCGCCATCCGTAAGTTCCTGCGCGTGTAAAGGAGGTAACTATGTTCACTCGTAAACGAACCCTTTCGCTGCTGTGCGCCGTCTGTATGGTGGCCTCCCTCCTGTGCATGGCCCACCCCGTGAAGTCCTACGCCAGCAGCCTGTCCGACCAGCTCCAGGAGATTCGGGACGCCCAGGCGGAGCTGGAAAAGCAGATCGCGGCCATCGAGGCCGACAAGACCAAGGTCCTGGAGGAAAAAGCCCTGCTGGACCAGCAGAATGATAAGCTGCGGGCGGAGATAAGCCTCTTGCAGCAGCAGTCCGACGAGACCCAGGCCCGCATCACCGAACTGACCCAAAAGGAACAGGAGCAGTACGAGCTCTTCTGCAAGCAGGTGCGGGAGGAGGAGGAGCGGGGCACCGTGTCCTATTGGTCGGTGATCTTCAAGGCCAGCAGCATCACGGACCTATTGGCCCGGATGGATTTTGTGAGCGAGGTCATGGACTATGACCGCCAGGTGATCTCTGACCTCCAGGCTACCCGCCAGCAGCTCACGGCGGATAAGGCCGCCCTGGAGCAACAGAAGTCGGAGCTGGAGAGCTCCCAGTCCAAGCTCCAGGAGCAGATCGACGCCGCTGCGGCGCTGATACAGGAGTATGAGAGCACCCAGGAGGGTCACCAGGCCATGCTGGACGAGGCCGCCGAGGACGAGGCCCGCATCCAGGATCAGATCCGCCGGGAGCAGGAAAGCACCGGCGGTGGCGGCGACCCCGGCACCACGGGCGACTATATTTGGCCCACCAATAATACCCGCGTGGTCACCAGCCCCTACGGCGACCGCTGGTGCCCCTTCCACGGCTGGGAATGGCACAACGGCGCGGATATTGACGCCGCCTACGGCTCCCCGGTGCTGGCAGCCAACACGGGCCGTGTCATCCAGGCGGGCTGGAACGGCGGCTACGGCATCAGCGTTATGATCGCCCACGCCGACGGCATCACCACCCTGTACGGCCACATGTCCGACTGGAATGTCTCCGTGGGCCAGACCGTCAACCGGGGCGACACCATCGGCTGGTGCGGCAGCACCGGCAACTCCACCGGCGCCCATATCCACTACACCATGTACGACAGCTCCGGCAACACCATCAATGTTCTGAACTACCTCCCCGGCTATATCGCCTGGGATTGGTGAGAAATTAAAATTCATCTAATGTAAATAGTAACAAAACACCCCGGGGCGGACACCCATGTGTCCGCCCTTTTCTTATGCAAAAAAAACACGCCATCCGTAGGGGACGATGACCCTGTTGCGGTGCCCAAAATTTCCGCGCTGCCTTACGGCGGACGCTTGAAATTTTGACCGCGGCCACTCGCTCACTTCGCTTCATCCGCCACTGGCGGCGCTCAGCTCGCTCCCCACATCGTCCCGCCCGCCGTACTTCTTGCAACCCACCCGTAGGGGCCGGCGTCCCCGACGGCCCGCCCCGCTGCCCCACCCTGTCCTCCGTAGGGGCGGGGTTCTACCCCGCCCGAGGGAGGGGCAGAGCCCCTCCCCTACGCACCACAGGAGGGCACATCGCACCGGGCGGACAGGGGGTCGTCCGCCCCTACAAAAGTATGCGTTCTCCCCGCCCCAACATCTTTCTACTTTCAACTTTCAACTTTCCTCTCTCCCGCATATTCTCCCTCCCGCCTCCATACACTTCCACGGGAGGGGATCATCATGCTTGCCTGGATCACATATCAGCTCCGGGGTCTGCCTCGGGTGCGCCATCACATAGAGCTTCTCAGCGGCCTGCCCCTGTGCCGGGTGGAGATCAGCGGTTATCCCTCGGCCCTGCTGCGCCTGCTTCTGCGCCGGGAGGGCCGCGTCCTCCGTCAGGCGGGCATCCGGGAGGGCACCTGGGCCCCGGACCTGCCCCCTTGGGCGCAAATGGACCTGCACCCGGTGGACATCGCGCCCCTGCGCCGGGCCGTCCTGCCCTCGCTGCTGGGCTGCGCCTTCCGCCAAAAGGGCCTCGCGCCCCGCACCGCCTCCGTCCGCCTCACCGCCCCGGGGACGAGCCTGCCCGTCTACTGGGCCGCCCAGCTCCTCACAGAGCGGGTCCGCTGCCTGCACCTTTCCACCGGCTGCGGCCAGCAGGCCCTGGAGGACTGGCTGCTCCGGCGCTACGGCCTGGCCTGCGGCGGCGCGCCCCCGGCCCTGGAGGTGAGCTTCGTCCCGGACGCCCCGAGCTCGGCCCTGCTCCTGGGGGAGAGCTGCCCCGCCCAGTGGGTAGACTACATACTCCCGCCGTCCCTCCGGGATACCATACCCCCCGGCCTCGAGGGCGAGCACCTGCTGGCGGCCCTGTACCGCCGGGAGCGCCTGCGCCCGGGGGAGCTGACCGTGGCAAGAATTTATTTCGGTGCTTGACACCGGGACGGAAAATCACTATAATGCAGTATGACTTATTATAAAATCGGCGTAGTATTTGCACACAGGGACCACGCTGATCCATTGAAAGGAAGCATTACAAATGGTTAAAGAGTTCAAAATGAGCCAGGAGCGGTATGACGAGCTGAAAGCGGAGCTGGATTACAGCAAAACCACCCGGGCCGACGAGATCGCCGAGCTCATCAAGGAAGCCCGCGGCTTCGGCGACCTGTCGGAAAACAGCGAGTACGACGAGGCCAAAAATGAGCAGGGCAAGCTCTATTCCCGCATCGCCGAGCTGGAGGAGATCCTGCTCCACGCCAAGATCGTCAGCGACTCCGAGACCGATTCCGATAAAATCTCCATCGGCTGCAAGGTCACCGTCACCAACCTCTCCACCGGCAAGCAGCTCCCCGTTTACAAGATCGTCGGCTCCCAGGAGGCGGATGTGATGCACTATGCCGTCTCCGAGGATTCCCCCTTCGGTAAGGCCCTTATGGGCCGCAAGGAGGGCGAGGAGATCACCGTGGAGGCCCCCAAGGGCATCCTTCGCTACCGCATCGATACCATCGAAAGATAAAGCTATACCAAAGATTTTTACAAAAGGAGGATATCCGCCATGGCAGAGCAGGAAACCCGTAACATTCAACAGGAGCAGGATCTCAAGCAGATCCTAAAGGTGCGCCGCGACAAACTCAAGGCCCTGCAGGATATGGGGATGGATCCTTTCACCATCACCAAGTACGATGTTACCCACCACGCCCAGGATATCAAGGACAATTTTGATGCCCTGGAGGGCCAGACCGTCTCCGTGGGTGGCCGCCTTATGTCGAAGCGCGGCATGGGCAAGGTCTCTTTCTGCGACCTCCAGGATAAGTCTGGCCGCATCCAGCTCTATGCCCGCCGCGACGAGATGGACCTCGAGGAATATAACCGCTTCAAGAAGTACGACATCGGCGACATCGTGGGTGTCGAGGGCACCGTGTTCCGCACGGAGAAGGGCGAAATGAGCGTTCGCGCCAAGCACATCACCCTGCTGAGTAAGTCTCTCCAGCCCCTGCCCGAGAAGTTCCACGGCCTCACGGACAAGGAAATGCGCTATCGACAGCGCTATGTGGACCTCATTATGAATCCTGAGAGCAAGCGCAATTTTGAAATTCGCAGCAGGTTCGTGGCCTTCCTGCGCCGCTATTTGGATAACCTGGGCTTCATGGAGGTGGAGACCCCCGTCCTCAGCCCCATTGCCGGCGGCGCCAACGCCCGGCCCTTTATCACCCACCACAACGCCCAGGATATTGATATGTATATGCGCATCGCCACGGAGCTGCACCTAAAGCGGCTCATCGTGGGCGGCCTGGAGCGGGTATACGAGGTGGGCCGCATCTTCCGCAACGAGGGCATGGACACCAAGCACAACCCTGAGTTCACCACCTGCGAGCTCTACCAGGCGTTTACGAACCTGGACGGCATGATGGACATTTTGGAGGGCATTCTCTCCGGCGCGGCCCAGGAAATTTTGGGCACCTACAAGGTCACCTGGCTGGGCCACGAAATTGACCTGACCCCCTCCTGGAAGCGCGTCACCATGGCCGACGCCGTGAAGCAAGTCACCGGCGCGGACTTCATGGCCGTCGAGGGCGACGCCGACAAGGGTGTGGAGCTTGCGGGGAGCGTGGGCGTTGACATGGACGGCGTGGCCCACACCTGGGGCAACGCCCTCTACGAGACCTTCGACCAAAAGGTGGAGGAGACCCTGGTCCAGCCCACCTTCATCACCATGTACCCCGTGGAGGTCAGCCCCCTGGCTAAGCGCAGCCCTACCGACCCCTACCTCACCGAGCGCTATGAAATGTTCATCTGCGGCTGCGAGATGGGCAACGCCTTCTCCGAGCTCAACGACCCCATCGACCAGTACCAGCGCTTCAAGGCCCAGGCCGAAAAGCGCGCCAACGGCGACGAGGAGGCCGACATGATGGACGAGGATTTCGTCCTGGCCCTGGAATACGGCATGCCCCCCACCGGCGGCCTGGGCTTCGGCATCGACCGCTGCGCCATGATGCTTTGCGGTACCGACTCCATCCGCGATGTGATCCTGTTCCCGACAATGAAGCCGTTGGACTCCGACAAGAAGGTTTCCAAGGAAGTTTCGGCTCCTGCGGAGGCTACTCAGGCGGCTCCCGAAGACGAGGAAAAAATTGATTTTTCCAATGTTCAGATCGAGCCTCTGTTCCAAGATCAGGTCGATTTTGACACCTTCTCCAAGAGCGATTTCCGTGCCGTAAAGGTCAAGGAATGCGAAGCTGTGAAGAAGTCCAAAAAGCTCTTAAAGTTCGTTTTGGACGACGGAACTGGCACAGATCGGGTGATTTTGAGCGGAATTCATGCCTATTATGAGCCGGAAGAACTGGTGGGCAAGACGCTGATTGCCATCACGAACCTGCCGCCGCGTCCCATGATGGGCATTGAGTCCTGCGGTATGCTCCTCTCTGCCGTGCATAGCGAAAACGGCGAAGAAAAGTTGCATTTGCTGATGGTGGATCCTCGCATTCCGGCAGGCGCAAAGCTCTATTGATCGCCCTTAAATTGGCGGTGCTTACGCCACAACTTACGCCAATTTACTCCGAGCTTACGCCAAAAATGCGTTTGGAATTTTGCGATTGCAGACAAGTTCAGATAGCATACGATAAGTTCATATGATTTAAGCCCGCTGATTTCGTTCAGCGGGCTTTTTCTATTTCTGCCCCTATTACATCCTCGTGATGTGATAGGGGCTTTTTTTGTCCCTGAAAGGCGGTCAGAAATTTTTTTGAAAAACCCCTTTGTTATTTCCGAAAAAAGTTCCCAGTTGGTTAGTGAGGGCGAAAACCTCACGAACCTTGAAAATCGAATAGACATTCAATAGGTACATTCCTGATCGGGGGCGAAAGCCCCAGCCGGATGAAGGTGCGCCACGAACTTCCTGCCCGCAAGGGTCATCACGGAAAGCAAGGTTGGTAGCGATTCCGAACCATTCTGAAATATCCGCTTGC
>CAVJNL010000042.1:0-15383 GCA_963650985.1 Clostridium sp. CAG:413 | reverse complement strand
GATCCCAATTTTTTGCCGACTGCGGGCGGCAAACTCTGCGAGGCTTTTTTGACACTCTGAAGCGAGCTTATGGCTCGCCTGTTTTTATCTTTTTTTAATAATCCACTTTTATCAGGCACAGGCCCTCTGGGGGGGCGGTGGGGCCGGCTTGTTTGCGGTCTTGGCTATCCAATATTTTCTGCACATAGGCGGGGTCCCAGCGGCCTCGGCCTACCTCTAAGAGCGTGCCTACCAGGATGCGGACCATGTTTTGCAGGAAGCCGGTGCCGTGGAAGGTGAAGAGGATACGGTCCTTGCGGCGCTCGATTTGGATGGTGTCTACCAGGCGGACGGTGGATTTTTTCATGCGGGGGTTGCCGCAGAAGGAGCGGAAGTCGTGCTCGCCCCGGAGAATTTCCGCCGCTTGGCGCATTTTTTCGATGTCCGGGGAGAAGTCCAGCACCGTCACATATTTGCGGTCGAACACGGGCTTTACGGGGCCGTCGAAGCAGGTGTAGCGGTAGGTTTTGCCCAGGGCGTTGTAGCGGGCGTGGAAGCGGTCGCCGGCTTCTTTGACCTCCCGGACGGCGATGGAGTCGGGGAGGTAGCGGTTCATATAGTCCCGAATTTCCTCCGGGGTCTGGCGCACATCCAGGCGGACGCTGGCCACCATGGCCCGGGCATGGACCCCGGCGTCGGTGCGGCCTGCGCCGATGATGTCCACGGGGCGGCCTTGCAGGCGCTCCAGGACGGTTTCCAGCTTCCCTTGTATCGTTTCCTTGTCCGGCTGGTGCTCCCAGCCGAAAAAGCGGGTGCCGTCGTAGGCTATGGTCAGCTTGTAATTTTTCTCCATAAAATACCCCCCTATTCCTGCTATCATCATAGCAGAAACAGAGGGGTTTGAACAGCTTTTTTTACAGCCAGCCCATGAGCTTGACGAAGTTCCACAGGAGCTTGCAGCCGTAGAAGATGATCACCGCGCCGCAGACCTTATTGATGATGTTGAGAATTTTTTCGTTGAACTTGCTGCCCAGCAGGGAGACCACCGTGGAGAGGGTCAGAAACCAGATGGCCGAGGCGCTGCCGAAGCCGAAGATGAAGGGCAGGTCGCCGCCGACAGGGAGGGTGGCCCGGAACGCGCCCAGCATCATGGTGCCGTCGATGATGGCCTGGGGGTTGATCCAGGTGACCACGAAGGCGGTGGTGAAGAGCTTCCAGACAGGAATGTTCACATCCTTGCCGCCCTCTAAGCTGGCCTTGGACCGCAGAAGGCCGACGCCGATATAGATGACGATGAGGCTGCCCACGCCCAGGATGACCTTTTGCAGCCACGGCACCGCCTGCATCAGCGCGCCCGCGCCCAGGAAGCAGGCTACGCCCAGGGGGACATCGCAGAGGATGACGATGAGGGCGGTGATGTAAACCCGGCTGCGCTTTTGGGTCAGGGCAGAGTTGATGACGAAGAGGTTTTGCAGGCCGATGGGGGCCACATACGCAAGGCCCATGGTGAGGCCCTGGAGATAGATGTTCATAATTTCCTATTTACTCCTCTTTTCTTACTTGGTATAATCAGTATAGAACATTTTGCGGAAAATGCAAGAACGCAGATTATCCTGTGTAAGTAAGGAGGAGCTTACCTATGGCCCACTACGACTGCCCCTGCATGGAAAAATGCCCGCTGCACCACGCCATGCTGCTCATTGGCGGCAAGTGGAAGGTGCAAATTCTCTGCGCGGTGTGCAACGCCGGGTCCATCCGCTACAACGCCCTGCGGGGGAAGCTGGACGGGGTGAGCAACACGGTTTTGTCCTCGGCGCTCAAGGAGCTGGAGCGGGACGGGCTCATCGAGCGGGAGGAGTTTTTGGAGGTGCCGGTGCGGGTGGAGTACCGCCCCACGGAGCGGTGCCGGACGCTGCTGCCCATTCTGGAGGCGCTGTCGGACTGGGCGGAGGAGGACATGAAATGAGGTGGCAAAATGGCTGATCTGCAGACGGATGTGCGCTATATTAAGGGCATCGGCGAGACCCGGGCCAAGGCCCTCTCCAAGCTGGGCATCGAGACCTTGCAGGACCTCATCGGCTACTTTCCCCGGCGGTACGAGGACCGCACCATGACCCGGCCCATCCGGGAGCTGGAGCTTGGGGAGACGGTGTGCGTTCGGGCCATGATCGCAAACGACCCCACGGCCAGCCGCATTTCCGGCGGGCGCATGGTGGTGAACGTCCGGGCGGTGGACGAGAGCGGGACCTTGCAGCTGGCCTTTTTCAACCAGGAGTACCGCAAAAACACCCTGGTGCGGGGGGAGACTTACATCTTCTGCGGCAAGGTGGAGGGGAATCTGCTGACGCGGCGGATGATCAACCCCATTGTGGAGGAGGAGGGGCACCAGGTGCTCACGGGGCATATCGTGCCCATTTACTCCCTCACCGCCGGGGTGAGCCAAAATCTGCTGTACAAGGCCGTGGGCCAGGGGCTGGGCGAGTGCCGCCACCTGCTGGCGGACTGCCTGCCGGACGCGGTGCGGCAGGAGCATCAGCTGTGTCACAGCGGGTACGCCTACGAGAACATCCACTTTCCGGCGGACGCGGAGGCGCTGCATTTGGCCCGGCGGCGGATGGTGTTTGAGGAGCTGTTTCTCCTCTCCTGCGGGCTGCAAATGCTGCGCGCCCGGCGCACGGATGTGGCGGGGCCTGCCTGCAAGGCGGCGGACATGGAGGAGTTTTACGCCACCCTCCCCTTCCCGCTTACGAACGCCCAGCGGCGGGCCATCGGCGAGGCGGTGGCGGACATGCAATCCGGGCGGCCCATGAACCGGCTGTGCCAGGGCGATGTGGGCAGCGGCAAGACCATGGTGGCGGCGGGGTGCGTGTGGTTCGCGGCCCGGAGCGGGTGGCAGTCGGCCTTGATGGCCCCCACGGAAATTTTGGCCCGGCAGCACTATGAAAATCTCGCGCCGCTGTTTGAAAAATTCGGGCTGCGGTGCGCTCTGCTCACGGGGTCTACCAAGGCCAAGGAGCGGCGGGAGATACTGGAGCATTTGGCCCTAGGAGAAGTGGACCTCTGCATCGGCACCCACGCGCTGCTGACGGAGGATGTGTCTTATGCGCGGCTGGGGCTGGTCATCACCGACGAGCAGCACCGCTTCGGCGTGAATCAGCGGGCGGCATTGGGCAGCAAGGCGGAAAATCCGCACATGCTGGTGCTGTCGGCCACGCCCATTCCCCGGACCCTGGCGCTGATCATCTACGGCGACCTGGATGTGTCGGTGATGAACGAGCTGCCCCCCGGGCGGCAAAAGGTGGACACCTTCGCCGTGGACGAGCGCTACCGCCAGCGCATCAACAAATTCATCCGCAAGCAGGTGGAGGAGGGGCACCAGGTGTTCATCGTGTGCCCGCTGGTGGGCCAGGAGGACCAGCTGCCCGACGAGCGCAAGGCCGCCGCGGCCTACGCCAAGACCCTGCGGGAGACGGTGTTCCCGGACCTGCGGGTGTGCCTGCTCCACGGGAAGATGAAGCCCAAGGAAAAGGAGCGGGTGATGGAGGACTTCGCCGCCGGGAACGGGGACATTTTGGTGGCCACCACGGTGGTGGAGGTGGGCGTGGATGTGCCCAACGCCACCTGCATGGTGGTGGAGAACGCCGAGCGCTTCGGTTTGAGCCAGCTGCACCAGCTCCGGGGCCGGGTGGGCCGGGGGCAGGCGAAAAGCTACTGCATTTTGCTCTCGGAGCACCCGTCGGAGGAGACGCAGCGGCGGCTGAAGGTGATGACCAAGACCAACGACGGCTTTGAAATCTCCCGGGAGGACCTGGCCCTGCGGGGGCCCGGCGACTTCTTCGGCCAGCGCCAACACGGGCTCCCGGCGCTGAAGATCGCCGACCTCAGCTGCGACATGGCGCTATTGGACGAGGCCCAGCAGGCGGCGAAAGCCTGGATGGCCCAGGACCCCGGGCTGGAGAGGCCCGAAAGCGGGGCGCTGCGGGAGAGGATCGAAACGCTGTTCGCGGTGAACGCGGAGGGGATGAACTAAAGACTTGCCGTCTGCGGGCGGCGAACTCTGCGGGGCTTTTGGGTTACGATAAAAAGACACGGAAAGTGTGTGCTTTCCGTGTCTTTTTTTATGGGTGTTTCTTGCGGCTGCGGCCCAGGGCCAGGAGGGCCACGGCGGCGAGGACTGCGCACAGGGCATAGAGGGCTGCGCCGGGGTCGCCGGTGGCGGGCTGGGCGGTTCCGGGCCGGAGCGTCACCGTCAGCAGGCCGTCCGACTGCATGGGCGGCAGGCGGTAGGGGCCTTCTTGCAGGGCCTGGGTCACATCCTGACCGTTGTAGTCGGCCCGCTCCAGGACGGTCCCCGCCGGGAGGCGGAGGGTCAGGCGGGGGCTTTGGTGGCGGGGGACGGGGATACGGGCCCCGTTTTCATAGGACACGCCGTCCACCGTTACCCGGACGCCCGCATCCAGGGCCAGGGTCAGGGTGTGGGCAGAGGGCACTTGCGCAGTCAGAGTGGTGTTCGCCGCCCAGGCCCGGCCCGGCAGGGCCAGCAACACAGCCGCCAGCAGGGTCAGCAGCAGGGAGGCCGTTTTCTTGTTCATGCAGGCCGCCTTTCGCCTCAGCCGGAGACCACTTCGGCGGTGAAGGTGATGGTGGCGGAGTAATTGCCGGCCAGAGCCTTGCCCCAGGTTTCACTGTCAATATTCAGCGCAATATGATCCGCATATCCTGCCGACGGGCGACCCTGGGACACAACAGAATAGGTGAAATAGGCTTTTTCAGCAACCGTTCCATTCGCCCGGCCCTTAAACAGAAGCGGTGTGCTGCTCGAAATTATTTTTCTCTGTGCATCACTGGTGTTTACCAGGGATAAAGTATACGCAATCGTTGTATCAGTCGTATCTGACTTAAAGTCGCTCTCTGTTACTGTAACTTCCACATTTTTACCCTCGGCAAAGGACGCGGAATCTGTCACGGTCACATTACCGATATTGGTTTCCGTCGCGCCGTAGGGGATCTCCTGGTCCGTCGGGATGTTCAGGGTGTAGGTGGCGGCGGGGACGGTGGTTGTGAGGTTGGTGGTGTTGGCGGCGAAGGCCGGGACGGCCAGGGAGGCGGCCAAGGCCAGGGCCAGCACCAGGGTGGTGAGCTTTTTCATGGTTATTTCTCCTTTTCATTTTTTATTGAACCCAGAGGGTCAATTTCGTTTCAGCGCCGTTGAGGGGCGTTTTCTCCCGGTCCAGGCGGAAGCAGGCGTAGCGCAGGGTGGCTCCGGGGTAGGCGCCCGGGTCCAGGGGCCGGGAGAGGGTGATGGGGGCGGAGGTTTTGCCTGGCTTTATAAGTCCCGACTGCCACAGAAGGGTATCATCCGCCAGATACAGGGAAATCTGAAAGTAGCAGTCGTTTTCTGCGGGGTTGGACAGGCGGATGGACTGCTTTTTGGCCCCGGCTTGCAGGGTGAGGCCCTCGTAGCCGGGAATGGCGATCTGCGCGGGGGTGTCCTCCTCCGCCGGGGTGGGCGGCTCCGGGGTACTGCTGCGCAGGAAGAATGGCGCGCCCAGCAGGGCCAGGATGGCGGCAGCTGCCAGGAGCCACCAACGGTTTGCGGCGGCCCGTTTTCCCCTTGCACGCATATTCCCACCCTTTCTTCCTCCATATAGGAACTTCTCTTCCTACAAAATACACCTTTTCCTCCTACTTGTCAAGAAAAATAGGAGGTAAAATTCCTATATATGATATAGGAGTGGAAGTATAATGCTGTTATTTGACATGATGACCATTGGAAACCGGCTGCTGGCGGCCCGGAAGCGGCTGGGAATGACCCAGGCGGAGGTGGCCGAGCGGGCCGGGCTCTCCGACCGCACCTACGCCGACATTGAGCGGGGCGGGGTGAATATGCGGATCGAGACTTTTCTGCGGATATGCCAGACCTTGGCCGTCTCCCCGGACGACATTTTGACGGAGGAGCACACCTCGACGGTCTTGCAGCAGGATGAGCTTTTGCGGCGGCTGGCGTATTACAGCCCGGCCCAGCAGGAGACGGCTCTGCGGCTTTTGGAGGTGTATCTGGACTCCCTGTAAGGGGCGCCCTTGCCCCGGGGGGCGGGGCGTGGTATACTAAGGGGCGCAATGTGATCTTTGCCGGGAAGGAGGGCGCGCTATGACCAAGGACGAGCTGCGGGAGAAGGCCAATGACCTGCCGCTGGCGCCGGGGGTTTATTTGATGATGGACAGCGGCGGGCAGGTCATTTATGTGGGCAAGGCCAAGAAGCTGAAAAACCGGGTGAGCCAGTATTTTCAGGACACCGCCTCCCACAACAGCAAGACGAAAATGATGGTGTCCCAGGTGGACCGGTTCGACACCATTTTGGTGCGGTCGGAGTTTGAGGCGCTGGTGCTGGAAAACTCGCTCATTAAGCGCCACATGCCCCGGTATAACATTTTGTTAAAAGATGACAAGGGCTATCCCTTTGTGCGGCTGGAAAAGGGGGCCGACTACCCCCGGTTTTCCCTGGTGAGCCGGGCGGAGGAGGACGGGGCCCGGTACTTTGGGCCCTTTGGCGGGCGGCGGGAGACGCGGCTGGCCATCGAGGCGGTGTGCGGGGCGTTGAAGCTCCCCACCTGTGCGCGGAAATTCCCCCGGGACATCGGAAAAGAGCGGCCCTGTCTCAATGAGCACATTGGAAAATGCGACGGGTTTTGCCGCCCGGACGGGCCGGGGCAGGCGGAATATCAGCGGCGCATTGAGCAGGCGGCGCGGATATTCAGCGGGCACTACCGGGCTCTGACCCGGGAGATGCAGCAGGAGATGGAGCAGGCGGCGGAGGAACTGGACTTCGAGCGGGCCGCCGCCCTGCGGGACCGCATCCGGGCGGTGAGCGTGCTGGGCAAGACCCAGGGGGTCATCGCCGGGGTGTGCGCCGACACGGATGTGTGGGGCCTGTACCGGGGCCAGGTGCGCTGGGGCTTCGGCGTGCTGCACCTGGAGGAGGGCAATCTCCTGAGCCGGGAGGTGAAGGCGCTCTCCGCCGGGGCCGAGGAGGACGAGGGAGAGACCCTCTCCGCCGTGCTGCGGCAATATTACGCGGGCCGGGGCGCGGCGCCCAGGGAAATTTGCGTGGCGGCGCTGCCGGAGGACGCGGAGGCCCTGGAGGAGCTGCTGAGCCGGGACTGCGGGCACCGGGTGAGCCTGCGGGTGCCCCAGCGGGGCCAGCGGGCGGAGCTGCTGCGCATGGCCCAAAACAACGCTCGTGAAGAGACGGAGCGCGTCACCTCCGAGGCGGAGCGCACAAGTAAGACCCTGGAGCAGCTGGGCGCGCTGGCGGGGCTTTCCGCCGGGCCCCACCGCATTGAATCCTACGACATTTCCAACACCGGCAGCGCCGACATGGTGGCCTCCATGGTGGTTTTCCAGGACGGGAAGCCGCTGAAGCGGGACTATCGAAAATTCCAGGTGAAGACCCTGGATCACCCGGACGACTACGCCGCCATGCGGGAGATCTTGAGGCGGCGGCTCCAGCGGTATTTGGACGGGGACGAGAAATTTTGCCCGCTGCCGGACCTTATTTTGATGGACGGCGGCCAGCAGCACGCCGCCGTGGCGGAGCAGGCGCTGGCGGAAAAGGGGCTGACCGTGCCGGTTTTGGGCATGGTGAAGGACGACAAGCACCGCACCTGGGCGCTGATGACGGCGCAAGGGCAGGAGCTGGGCATCCAGCAGAGCCCGCCGCTGTTCGCCCTGGTGGGGCGGGTGCAGGAGGAGGTACACCGCTTCGCCATCACCTACCACCGCAAAAAGCACAGCCGCAGCGCCGTGCGGTCCCGGCTGGAGGGTATACCCGGGCTGGGCGAGGTGCGGCGCAAGAAGCTGCTGCAGCAGTTCGGCACAGTGAAGGCCGTGACGCAAGCGGAGCTGCCGGAGCTGGAAGCGGCCCTGCCCAAGGCCGTGGCTTTGGCGGTGTATGAGAGGTTTCATGGGGAAGAAAATTTGTGAATTTTGCGTGAAAAATGACCGCCGGAGGGCGGTCATTTTTTGCGGTGGATGGGGGGTAAGGGATGCGGATTGCCACAACCAGTCTGCGGACTGGCCTCGCAATGAGAAGCTGTTGATGCCCTCGATTCCCTTTAATGCCCTGTAAACACTATATTTTAGACGCAAGTAGGAGCGGTAAAAAGGATGGAAATGTAGGTAATTCCTGCATTACTCCTATACCGCTCCTACATGTGTATTCCTACACTATCTTTTCTATTTCCTCCTTCAGCCAGTCAATGTCCCTTTTTGTATAGACATTCTCTGTGATGTCTGCTATTTGGTGGCCGACAATGTACTTTATGGCGTACTCATCGACACCATATTTTTTTGCTTGCGTAACAAACTGGACTCGCGGGTCGTGCGGGCGATGCTTAGGGTTTAACCCCAGCTTCTTTATTACGGACTTAAAACGCACATTATACCTGTCATAGGTAAGTGGAGTATTTGCTTTGCGGGTAGCGCCGTCTATACATGTTATAAGATATTTGCTGTTGTTTTCTACTGCCTCCTCGTAGCGTTTCTTTACGAGAGGGAGTATTCTGGAGTGGATGGGGACCTGGCGATTTGTACCCGCGTCTGTTTTCATTCCTCCAATTATGATATTCTTGTCCAGGTCAACATTTTTGACTTCAATCAATCCAAGCTCTTGTGGACGCCACCCGGAGTAACATTGAATTAAGACAGCATCTACATGCGGAAAAGCATATAGGTTGTCCCACAGTTTTTGCATTTCATCCTCTGTGAAATTTATATGGCTCTGCTTGGATCTCTGTTGTTCTTTGATAACATCTTTTGACACAGTGAAAGTTCGGGCGTAATTACGATCCACAAGCTCATATTCTACGGCGTAGTCAAGCATCTGGTTAAACATGGACTTTATTCGTCTCTTTACGCCGGGAGTAGGTTTTCGGATTCCTTTTTCGGTTTTTACAAAACCCTCTTCCATGCAGCCCTTTATATGCCTCGCTCTAATGTCACATACCCTCATTTTATAAATGGATGAGCAGTATGCCCAGCACGCCATAGTTGTTCGTTTGCTTGAGTATGTTTTTAGATTTTCAAAGTATTCCTCAGACCATTTCCCAAATAATTCCAGCATTGTCATCGCTGGGTTTAGGTCATACGGATTTTTGTTGTACTCAACCAATGCGGCATAGGCATCGTTGTATGTCGGAAAGTAGCTTTCCGGCTTCAAGGGTTTGCATATGGGACGACCGTTCTCATCCTTCCCTATGGTGACCATAGCGCGGAAGGGGTTCCTAAGGTTACGCCCTTTTATTTCGCTGATCTGCCCGAATCCATTTGGCAGACGGCGCCTCTTATTGTTTTTGTTTCTTGGCTTTCTTTTTACCCCGCTTGCCAGGGGGTAACCGCAATGGGGACATGCAGCCGCCTTATCACTCACTTGGAGTTCACACTCCGGGCACTGCATTAACATAGACATTCACCTCCATGCATTCAGTATAAATTCGAGTGTAGGAATTGTCAACTCCTACATCGCCTTTTCTTTTTCCCGTACGCAGGTGACGCAAATGCGTGATAGTCTGCTTTTGTGGTAACACACGGTTACTAACTTAGAAAAGCAGAACGGAGGAGACAAAAGAAAATGGATGCTGTAATTTTTGCAGAAGGATCGGTGCCTGTGAGCGTCGCAGCACGAGTTTACGGGAAGGACGCATCGTGGGTGCGAGCCGGTATTGTTGCGGGGTGGCTGCCAATCGGTAAGGCCACCCGAGGAGGAAAGCTCGTCACCCAAATCGAGGAGATGAACTCGAAGTATGGACGGATCAACTTCTATATTTCGCCGAAACTTCTCTTCGACCAGACGGGATTTATTTGGAAGGGGGAGCGGAGATGAGTACAACCATTCGTCCGGAGATTTCCCCAAAGAGAAGCTATTGGATCGAAAAGCACAGATACTATGAGTTGAAGCATTTTTGTTTGCAATACCCGATATGGAGGAAGGCTTGTGCCGGTCTTGATGGACTGGCAAAACATGCTATCGCCGTGCGTCACGGTTCCGGCGAAACCTCCGACCCTACGGGCAAAGCAGCAGAGGCAAGAGAATGGTACATTGGTCGGATGGAATTGGTTGAAAAAACCGCCAGCAACACGGATGCCGCCATCGCCCCTTATATTCTAAAGGGAGTTACGGAAGGCCGCTCCTACGATTATCTGCGGGTGCAACATAACATTCCGTGCGGAAAAGATATGTACTATGAACTCTACAGACGGTTTTTCTGGCTGTTGAGCAAGGAGAGACAGTGATGAAAATTGTAGATGTTGCAGTTGGAAAAGTTTACCGTTTTAACTGCCCGAATTGCCAAAGCCGATTGGAAGCTGAGAGCAGCGAACTTATGGACATCGGCGGCAAGGTGAGCAGATTCTTCTGCCCTGTTTGCAGAAAGGACCGATATATTACCTGGTCCGACTTAAGAAAAAAGATCATCTATAAATAAGCGATGAAAGAGTCCTTATAAGGGGCTCTTTCATTTTGTAGGAGGCACGCATGAATATTCTGATTGGTGTCGGCATTTTGGCTATAGGCATCATCCTGGGGCGACTTTGGGCCAAAGCCAAAACACGAGGGACGCTTATGAAGGTGCTGGACGATTACGAAAAAGCGGCTGCCGGCTTATATTTGATTCTGAATTGCCAGCCGGATGAACTGAAGCCGGGCGAGATCGTCAAGTTTCAAGTCAAAGAGACCCGTTCGCGGAAATAACATCCCCTATTATGAACAATACTGAAAGGAGAAAACAATCATGGATGACATTCAGAAGTTGTTGAACGAGGAGATCGTACGGAGACTCAATGAGCTTCCCGAGATGCAGCCTGGATCCAAGGAGATCGGAGCGGCAATCGAGGACATCGAGCGTCTGTTCAAGATGAAAGTAGAGGGTGAAAAGCAAGACCGTGAAACACAGTCCGACTTGTGTGAGCAGCACAATAAGGAACTTGAGAACGCGGGGCGAGCGAAAGACCGCTGCATCAGATTTGGATTGGATGTTGCGGGTCTGATCTTACCGCTGATATTCTACGGAGTATGGATGCGCAGAGGGTTTAAGTTCGAGGAGGAAGGGACATTTACCTCGACAACATTCCGAGGTCTATTCAATCGGTTTAAGCCTACAAAGTAAGGTTTAGAAGCGAGGAGCCAGCGAAAAATACAAAGGCTCCTCGTTTTTCTCCGCCATTTTTGCATAGGCTATTACGAAGAGATACCTAAGCGCTTATTATCTCTTGACTAACAAAGCGAGTATACACTATGATTTAGGAGAACACTCGCAGGTATTAGGAGGTACTAAGATGGGTTTATCTAAGAACAACAGAAGGAAATCTAAGGAGTATGTATGCTACAAATGCGGCGGCTCAATGGAAAAGGCCGACGACACGGTACTGGTTTGCACAGAATGCGGGTATTCCGTGGACATTGATGACTACGGATGTGAAGGTGATTACGAGGAATATTACTCACCGATGGACGCAATATTGGAAGAACCAGAGTGCTGCAGGGCCTGTGGAGGGCCGTATCCGAGCTGCATGACGAGTTGCAAGATTTTCGACGACTAAGATGAAACCACAAGGAGAGAGTCCGTGCTGTTATGGCATGGGCTTTCTCTTTTTATACTTTAGGAGACTCTATGCGATACCACTATGAAAAACCGAGCGTCTATTTGTCTATGTATGGGCGCTTATATTTGTGTGACCACCCAGTCTACGACAGCTGCACGCTGTTCTTAATTGGAGAGCGAGGACTGGGTGTTATTCAGCAGCGGTATGACGCTGAAACAAAAAGCACCTGGTGGTCTGAGGTGGACCCGTGGCTCACGGACAGCTTATATTTGCATCCAGATTTCAAGTCGTACTTTGATGAACGGGCAAAAGAGGCTACGGACGGGGTGTATCCAACGGTGACCATTCGGCAAATCATGTGGGCGCTGAAGATGAAGCCGCTGCCAAAAGCCCAATGGGAGACCGTGTTTGACCGGCGCGAGATATAGGGTGCGCAAAAATTACATTGGCTGTTATGAAAGGAGTGTGACTAAATATGGTAATAATCTTTGATGAGAAGAGCCCGCATTGGTCAACAGATAGCTTTGAATTTAACAAACTGTTTATTAAGTCTCAGCTACACTATGCTGCGACCCTATACCGAGCTAAGGGGTATATATACACGGAAAAGGTGTATGATCTATTGGGCATCGAATGGAATCCGTATATGGATAATAAGTGCTGGATATTAGAACGGGATGGAGAATTTGTATGGGCTAATATCTGCGACAATGGGGATCGGACTAAAATCGTTATTAACTTATTTTAGTCAGCAAGCAACAAGGATTGAGCCGCTAACAACGGCTCTTTCTTTTTTGCGCCTAAAATACACGCCCTATAATGAAACGATCACTGAAAGGAGATTAAGGAGTATGGACGAAATGAGAATCAGTTCCAAATTTACACGAGCGATTATTTCCAAACTGCTGCGGACGGTGGCAAAGAAGAAGCTGGGCTATGATGCTGATATTCAGCTCAACGAACTTCTTATTACCATTGACGACGGACGGGTACACGCCCATGTAAGTGCGGACGCCGATCTCACCAAGGAAGAGTTTACTAAAATTCTTCAGACGATCGGATTCTAAAAGGGAGGCTTCGGCCTCTTTCTTTTTTGCGCGAAATTTGCAAGGCATATTATGAGAAACAGGTAGCTCAGATGGTAGAGCAACAGACATGATCTGTGGGCCGAGGGTTCAAGTCCCTCTCTGTTTCTTTTATATTTTTGTAGAAAGGGTGAGTCTATGACGGTATCGGAAATAAAGCTGCTTCTGGAAGACCATGTGATGGATATGCAGCTTCCGCCAATCAATGTTCCAAAATGGAAGCAGGAGTTCTCCTATGTCAGCTACTACCGATGGGCTGTGATGGAGTACAAAATTTTTATTCTAAATCACTTGTCGGGTCGAGACGGCGCTGATATTTCAACGCTGATCGACTGGACGGAGAACTTCATTGCCACGATGGAGGACTTGGGAGGATTAAACCCAAGAAAAAACATGGCTTTCTATGTTGCCGTAGATGTTGGAACAAACATCTTGGAAATTTTGCAATGCATGAACTGAAAGGAGAAAACAAATGAACTACGCAAAACTGATGAAAGGTGTGCGAAAACGACTTCCGCTGATATTGTCGCTTGCAGCATCGGCCGGGGTCGTTGCCACGACGGTTGTGGCGCTTAAGGTGCGCCCAAAAGACCCGCCTGAAGAGTCTTCGCCGCAACAACAGGCCGCGATATATCTTCGGACATATGGGCCAACTATCGTCCTGGCGAGTTCCACGATTGCCTGTATTTTGGGGTCGTATGCCCTCACCAAAAAGCGGCAGGCCGTACTGACAAGCGCATACGCTATGCTCTATACTTCCTACGCCGAGTACAAGGCGAAAGTAAAGGAACTCTATGGCGAAGAAACCCACAAGGCAATTATGGAGGCCATCGTCAAAGAAAAATGTGAAGATGTGGATGCGACGGCTTTCTATTGCGGCCGAGGTGTGTCACTTGGCATAAACGATAGCGCGAACCCTGAAGTGGTCAGGACGTTTTATGACTACATTTCAGATAGGCACTTCGAGTCGACTCTAAGCAAAGTTATCGCTGCTGAGTATCATCTAAACAGGAACTTTGTCCTGGGCGCCTTTGTGACTCTGAATGACTTCTATGAGTTTTTGGGACTATCCCCGACAGAGCATGGCGCAGATGTTGGCTGGTATCTCACTGACGGAATGTATTGGGTCGACTTCGACCATCAGCTCATAACACTGGATGACTCTCCTGACGGGATGGAGGTATGCGCTATCGAGCCTATTGTCGAGCCCCGCTTGCCGAGTGAATACGACCTGTAACTTCGCAAAATTTGCATCGACTATTATGAAAGGAGGCACTGCTATGAATATTACAGACAAAGCAAACATTATCAAAATTCTTGGCGTGGCTGCAACGGTTATCGGCATGGGTGCAACCCTGCTGACCGATTGGGTCAACGACAAGAAAATGGACGAGAAGATTGCGGAGAAGGTACTCGAAGCAATTGCCAAGAAAGGAGAGTGAGAGCCGCATAGGCTCTCTTCTTTTTATGGACGACAAGGCTTTGATGACCATTGCAAACTATTTGGAGAATAAGCACGCCAACAAAGAGTGCTTATATTTCAAAAGGCAGTTTGCGCACGATTCCTATTTGGCTTGGGCGGCATCCGAGTTGGTAACAAGGATTTTAGATAAGCCGTACGAATCTGCCTATGCAATCCTCGAGGGGTTTAGGTGCGAAATGGCTATGTATGCCAATGCCGCGCCGAATAAGCATTCTCTGATATTTGAAACAGCTGCAGAATTATCGGAGGAAATTTTAGAGTTATTAAACTGAAAGGAGACATTATGAAAGCAAAAAAGATGGACGGTGGTGGCGCATGAAAAAGGTTTCTGCTAAAAAAGCCGCAAAGTCGTTTTGGCTCAGCGTAAAAAAGCACAGCCCAACGATTCTCACCGGTGTCGGGATCGCCGGAATGATTACAACAACAATTCTTGCGGTACAAGCTACTCCGAAAGCACTGAGGCTTCTTGAAGAAAAGAAAGCTGATATTTCTGAATCCGAAAAGCTCCCGCCTATCGAGGCAGTAAAGGCCGCTTGGAAAGTCTATGTCCCTGCGGTTTTGACAGGAATTCTTTCCACCGTCTGTTTGATCGGCGCGAATTCAGTCAACCAAAGGCGGGGTGCCGCTCTTGCCGCGGCCTATTCCCTTTCCGAATCGGCACTGAAGGAGTACCGCGAAAAAGTGGTCGAAACAATCGGAAAGAAAAAAGAACAAGCAATTCGGGACGACATCGCGAAAGATCGTGTTGCAGCAAATCCCGTCCGTGAAGTTGTGGTGACCGATCGTGGCAGTACACTATGCTATGACAGCCTATCGGGGCGATACTTCAAAAGCGACATAGAAACCCTAAGGAGAACTGTCAACGATTTGAACCGCAGAATGCGAGATGAGATGTTCATTTCCTTGAATGATTTCTACTGCGCTGTGGACAATCCTGATTTAAGCCCTACAAAGCTCGGAGATAGGCTGGGATGGAACATTGATAAGGGCTATATTGACCTGGGCTTCAGTTCCCAGCTGACTGCGGACGGCACTCCCTGCTTAGTGCTGGATTACACCGTCGTACCCGAGTACGAGTACAATTAAGGTTCGCAAAATTTACAAGGGCTTTAATGAAGAGAACCTTCGATAATTTACAATTTTTGAAAGGAGTCCTGCAAACAAAAGTCAATAGCTGAAATGAAAAAAGTCCCGCAAAATTTGCGAGACTGAAAATGGGCGCAACAAAACAAGCTGG
>CAVJNL010000041.1:0-15764 GCA_963650985.1 Clostridium sp. CAG:413 | reverse complement strand
CGGACAAATTATGCGCGCAGCAGACTGCAAGCCTTTTGTCGGAAAAACCCGGAGGGTTTTTCGACAGGCTCAGCCGTATCGCAGCAGCGATACGGCTCTTGATTTTTTACATACAGGTGTTGACTTTTCTATTTGGTTAAGCTATAATAATGACATTCACTTAATGAATCAGGAGGGGCGCCACAATGGAACTGAGGAAATCACTGGACACCTTTTATTACAGTTCAGCCCTGTGTGACCTGCGGCTGATGAATAAGCAGTTTGTGGATGAAAGCATTACCTACAACAGTCTGCTGTACATTGAGCTGATCTACACGATGAACGGCACCTGCACTGCGTCCAAGCTGGCAGAGCTGCTTCATGTGTCAAAGCCGGGGGTCACATTAAAGCTCAATGAACTGCTGCGGCAGGGGCTGATCACAAAAAAAACTGCCCCGAATGATAAGCGCAAGAACTATCTTTCCGTCAATGATGACGCCATCCCGCAGTATAAGGTTTTTCGCCGTCAGGACAGCGAGGCGATCAAGCGTATTACGGAACGCTTTACGCCGGAGGAGATCGGCAAGTTCTGCGAAATGCTGGATATTATCTCGGAGATCAATTTTGAAGAAATCAACGGAGCATGAGTATCTCTATGAAGCAAACAAAAAGCCATTTTTTGACAGGGCCGATCTTACCGGCTCTTTTGAAATTTTCCATTCCTGTGCTGTTGGCGCTGCTGCTGCAGGCGCTGTACGGCGCGGTAGACCTTTGGGCGGTGGGGAAATTCGGCACAACGGCGGATGTGTCCGCCGTTGCTACCGGCTCACAGGCCATGCAGATCATCACCGGCCTTGTGACCGGCCTTTCCATGGGCTCCACAGTTCTGCTCGGTACCTATGTGGGCCGCAAGGACCATGACGGCGCGGCAAATACCATCGGCAGCAGCCTTTGGGTGTTCGGCGTGCTGGGCGCGGCTTTGACGATCATCACCGTGCTGGCTGCGCCGTGGATCGCCCATGTGACCAATGCGCCGACGGAGGCGTTTTCGCAAACGGTCGCCTACATCCGCATCTGCGGCGCGGGCAGCCTGTTCATTGTAGCCTATAACCTTATCAGCGCTATTTTTCGCGGTCTGGGCGATGCAAAATCACCGCTCTACTTTGTGATGATCGCCTGTGTGACGAATATCATCGGCGATATTACCTTGACAAAGTTCATTCCCTTGGGTGCGTCGGGGGCAGCTATTGCAACGGTGGCAGCACAGGCAGTCAGCGTGGTTCTGTCGCTGGTGCTGGTTCGAAAAAAAGGATTGCCCTTTGCTGTGGAGGAAGCGCATCTGCGCTTTGACAAAGAAAATTCCGGCAGCGTCCTGAAGCTGGGTGCGCCGATTGCCCTGCAAAGTATGTGCAATGAGGTTTCCTATCTCATTCTGATCGGTTTTGTGAATGCACTGGGTGAAGTGGCTTCGGCAGGCGTTGGAATTGCGGAAAAGCTGGTCATGTTCATTTTGCTAATTCCCACTTCCTATATGCAGTCCATCTCTGCGTTTGTGGCGCAGAACGACGGCGCGGGACAGCGGGAGCGTGCGAAAAAGGCTATGTGGCTGGGAATGGCGACCGCCGCTGTTTTGGGCGGCATTTTGGCTTATTTCTCTTTTTTCCACGGTGCAGCGCTTTCCACCCTCTTTATCAAGGGCAGCGAAACGGCGGTGCTGAACGCTTCGGCGGAGTTTTTGAAAGCAACCAGCATCGAGTGCTTCATTCTTTCCATCGTCTATTGCTTTACCGGCTATTTCAACGGCGTGGAAAAAACAACATTTGTCATGGTGCAGGGACTTTTGTCCATCTTCCTTGTGAAGATCCCGTATGCATGGTTTGCCAGCACCCGGCCTGCACCGAGCCTGTTCCAGATCGGAATGTCTACGGCCTGGGCCGCCGTGTTTACGCTGCTGCTGTGCGTGTGGTACTACATCCATTGCGGCAGAAAAGAGAAGCTGTCGTGAAAAAACTTGTATGTATGGCCGAAGGGAGATCGACACGATGGGAACCATTATCATCGGAACAGTTACAGGATTGCTGATCCTTGCATTGATTGTCCATACGATCGCCCGGTTTGCGAGGAACACGGTGGACTGCTTGAAGTATGTCCGATTGCTCAATGACCTTGGTGTCGATGTGTACTTCGAGGAACAAGGAATCCACAGCAATCAGCCCGGCGCCGAGTTTTACATCACCATCTACGGCAGCATTGCGCAAAGCGAATCGGAAAATATCAGCGCCAACATTAAATGGGGCAAAGCGCAGGCCGCCCGTGAGGGCAAGGTGGTATTCAGATACAAGAACTTCCTCGGCTACCGCAAGGGCGACGACGGACAGCCCGAAATCGTCCCCCAAGAAGCCGAAACGATCCGCCTTATATATGACCGCTTCCTCGCAGGCGACAGCTTAAAAGGAATTGCAGAACTACTTGAGGAAAAGGGTATCAAAAGCCCGACGGGAAAAGCAGAGTGGCAGTTTTCCACGATACAGTCCATCCTCTCCAATGAGAAGTACAAAGGCGATGCCATCATCAATAAGACCTACATCACCGACTGCATCAGCAAAAAGGTCAAAGTCAACAACGGCGAACGCCCAAAATATGAGGTTGTAGGCCTTGCAGATTGCATCCAGCCCCTTGGGGTGGATGATTACGCCGTACTTTTCCCAGGCTTCACACTGCGCCAACAACTGACGGTTAAACTTGGGAAAGACATCCCGCACGACCAAGGCGGCATCCTTGGCCATCACACCCGCCTGCTGCCGGACTGCTTTCAGCCGCAGACAGGCATTGACATCTGCACGGGATTTTGATAAGACATCGCTGCTTTTTGTCTATCGAAAAGGGGCATTTCGGTTCCTTTTTTCTATTCTTTATATTTTCTATTCAGAACTGACTGTGTTCGTTCCATAGCGGGGCAAAGCCAATCATACCCGCAGGACGAAATGGCTTTTGTGATAGTCGAGGACGCCGTCTTTTTTCAACCTTCCCAACTCCAGGGACAGTCCGCTGCGCTCTACGCCGAGGTAATCCGCCAGTTGCTGCCTTGAATACGGGATGTCAAATTCGTAGATCCCCAGCCGCTGGGCCTCGGCGGAGAGGTAGGACATGATCTTGGCCCGGGTGGTGCGCTGCCCCATATATGTGAGCTTTTCGCCCAGGCGCAGATTTTTCCCGGCAAGCTCACCCAGGAGGTTTCGGATGACCCGGCTGTGGTGTGCGCAGGCGGAGGGGCACACATTTAGGATGCGTTTTACATTCAGAAACAGCACCGTGACAGGCGTTTCCGCCAGGACGCTCACATTGAGCCGGGAGCCGGGGGCACAGGCGTAGGCGGCGGCAAAGGTCTGCCCCGGCCCCGCCTTGGAGAGAATGTTGCGGTTGCCCCAAATATCCTCCTGTACAATGAGGCCCGTCCCGGCCAGCACAAGGCCGATGGCCTCCACCGTATCCCCGGTCCGCAGCACAAAGGCTTCCCTGGGGAAGTCCTTTTTCTCGGCTCCGAGGCAAGCGAGCATGGCGGTCAGTTCCTCCTCAGAGATGCCGGAGAAAAGCGGGGCGGAGCGTATCACGGAAAAAAATTCTTTCATAAAAATCCTCTTTTGTTGAAATTTCAACCGACTTATTGATTTGATTATATTATAATCAAGTCACAAAAGCAAGGAGGTATTGCTATGAAACGGAGAATTATTGAGATCGATCAGGAGAAATGCAACGGCTGCGGTGCCTGTGCTGCCGCTTGCCACGAGGGCGCTATTGCCATGGTGGACGGCAAGGCAAAGCTAATGCGGGACGACTACTGCGACGGACTGGGCGACTGCCTGCCCGCCTGCCCCACCGAAGCTATCTCCTTTGTGGAGCGTGAGGCGGCTGCCTATGACGAGGCAGCGGTGCTGGCTAATAAGCAAAGGAAAATGCAGCAGGAGGGGATGCGTCTTCCCGGCGGCTGCCCCGGAACGCGGATGAAAACTCTCCGGCACGCGGAACCATCCGGCGCTGCGGCTGCGCCCGCTCAGGTGCAAAGCCGTCTTTCCCAGTGGCCGGTGCAGATCAAGCTGGTGCCCGTGAACGCGCCTTATTTCGACGCTGCCAAGCTGCTTATTGCCGCCGACTGCACAGCCTACGCCTATGCCGCTTTTCACGAGCGGTTCATGAAGGGTCATATCACTTTGGTGGGCTGCCCGAAGCTGGATGGCGTGGACTACTCCGAAAAGCTCACCGAGATCATCCGCAATAACGACATCCAAAGCGTGACCATCGTGCGTATGGAGGTCCCCTGCTGCGGTGGACTGGAATATGCAGCGAAAACCGCTTTGCAGAATAGCGGGAAATTCATTCCGTGGCAGGTGGTGACTATTTCCACGGAGGGGAGGATACTTGCGTAAATAAGGGAAAGCCGCGCAAAATTTACCCCAACTTTCGGTACACACACACCAAAATGCGAGGCTCCGCCGGATGGCGGAGCCTCTTGGAGATCTCTTTAATTTTCCGGTGCGGTCTCCAGCTTCATCAGCAGTTCTTTGGCTTTGACGGGCTGGCCCTCTTTGACGCGGACGGATTTGACTGTGCCGGCGGTGCGGGCGGTGATGGCGGTCTCCATCTTCATGGCCTCGATGACGGCCAGCACCTGGTCTTTTTCCACGCGGTCGCCCTGCTTGACGCAGAGCTTGGACACCATGCCGGGGATGGAGGTGCCCACCTGCAAGGGATCGGACTCGTCGGCCAGGGTCGCCTGGCGGGTCTGCTCCGAGGCATGGGGGTCGCGGACGGTGACCTCCCGGCGCATACCGTTCAGCTCGAACTGCACATTGACAGTGCCATCGCTGTTGTGGTCGCCCAGGCCCAAATACTTGATGACCAGGGTCTTGCCGTCCTCGATGTTGATCTTATTGGTCTCGCCCAGGGCCATGCCGTTGAAGAACACATGGCTGCCCATGCGGGTGATGTAGCCGTACTCCTTGCGGTGACGGCAGAAGTCCTCATACACCTTGGGATACATGGCGTAGGAGATGAGGTCCTTCTTCTCCGGGGCCTCGTGGAACCGCTCTACCTCCTGTTGGAGCTGCGCAAAGTCCACGGGAGGCAGCAGCGCACCGGGGCGGCAGGTGATGGGCTCCTCGCCCTTAAGCACCACCCTTTGCAGGTCCGCCGGGAAGCCCCAGGCGGGCTGGCCCATCATGCCCTTGAAGTAGGACACCACGGAGTCCGGGAAGGCCAGGGCCTCGCCGCGCTGGACGATATTCTCCGGCGTCAGGTCGTTCTGCACCATGAAGATGGCCAGATCGCCCACCACCTTGGACGACGGCGTGACCTTCACGGGGTCGCCCAGCATATCGTTGACGGTCTTGTACATCTCCTTGACCTCCTCGAAGCGGTCGCCCAGGCCCAGGGATTCCACCTGCGGGCGGAGATTGGTGTACTGGCCGCCGGGTATCTCATAGCGATAGATGTCGGTGGTGGAGGACTTCAGTCCGTGGTCGAAGCTCTCGTAGCGCAGGCGCACATCGGACCAGTAGTTGCTCAGCTCCTGCACGCGGCGCAGGTCCAGGCCGGTGTCGCGCTGGGTGCCGTGGAGGGCGGCCACCACCGCGTCCAAAGAGGGCTGGCTGGTGAGGCCCGCCATGGGCGCGCAGGCCACATCCACCACATCCACGCCGGCTTCGGCGGCCAGCAGCAGGGCGGCCACCTGGTTGCCGGTGGTGTCGTGGGTGTGCAGATGGATGGGCAGCCCCACCTCCTGCTTCAGGGTAGACACCAGCTTCTTGGCGGCATAGGGCTTCAGCAAGCCGGACATATCCTTGATAGCCAGCATGTGCGCGCCCCGCTTTTCAAGCTCTTTCGCGAGGTTTACATAATATTTTAAGGTGTACTTGTCCTTGGTCTCGTCCAAAATGTCGCCGGTGTAGCACATGGTGGCCTCCAGCAGCTTGTTCTGCCGAAGCACCTCCTCCATGGCTACCTCCATGCCCGGCACCCAGTTCAGCGAGTCGAAAACACGGAACACATCAATGCCCCGCTGGGCAGCCTCCTCCACGAAGGCGCGCACCAGGTTATCGGGATAGTTGGCATAGCCCACCAGGTTAGAGCCGCGCAGCAGCATTTGGAAGGGGATGTTGGGGATCTTCTCCCGCAGCAGGCGTAGGCGCTCCCAGGGAGACTCATGCAGGAAGCGGTAGGCCACATCGAAGGTGGCTCCGCCCCACATCTCCAGGGAGAAGCAGTCCCGAAGAATGTCGGCCACGCCATCGGCGCCCTTGACCATGTCCCGCGTCCGCATACGGGTGGACAGCAGGCTTTGGTGCGCATCGCGCATGGTGGTGTCGGTCAGCAGCAGCTTCTTCTGGTCCAGCACCCACTGCTTCACCGCCTCGGGGCCCTTCTCGTCCAGGATCTGCTTCAGGCCGGGGCCCAGGGGCTCCTTCGCCTCCGGGAAGCGGGGAATGTCGTACTGGTGGCGCTCGGCGTTGGGGTTCGCCACCTGAATTTCCGAGATATAGCGCAGGACGCGGGTGGCGCGATCCCGGGAGTCCATCAGCTCAAACAGCTCCGGGGTCTCATCGATAAACTTGGTATGGCAGCGGCCCGCGATGAATGTGGGATGCGCCAAAATGTTGGTGACAAAGGGGATATTGGTCTTGACGCCCCGGACGCGCACCTCGTTGATGGCCCGGGCGGCCTTACGGCAGACAGCGGGGAAGGTGCGGTCCCAGCTTGTGACCTTCACCAGCAGGGAGTCATAATACGGGGAGATGACGGTACCCACGCCCACATTGCCGCCATCCAGCCGGACGCCGAAACCGCCGGGAGAGTGGTAGGCCGTGATCTTGCCGTTGTCAGGGGCGAAATTGTTGGAGGGGTCCTCGGTGGTCACGCGGCACTGGATGGCGTAGCCGTCGAAATGCACATCCTCCTGCTTCGTCAGGCCGATCTCCGGGCAGTCCAGGGGATATCCTGCGGCCACCAGCAGCTGGGCGCGCACGATGTCCACGCCCGTGACCATCTCGGTCACGGTGTGCTCCACCTGAATGCGGGGATTCATCTCGATGAAGTAATAGCTGCCGGACTTGTCCACCAAAAACTCCACCGTCCCGGCGCTGACATAGCCCACGGACTTGGCGATCTTCACCGCGTCGCGGCGCAGCGCCTCCACCGTCTCCTGGGGCACCGACCACGCAGGGGCGAACTCCACCACCTTCTGATACCGGCGCTGGAGGGAGCAGTCGCGCTCACCCAGGTGGTAGACATTGCCGTATTTATCGGCCAAGATCTGCACCTCGATGTGCTTCGGCTCCACCAGATACTTCTCCATGAAGATGTCGCCGCAGCCGAAGGACTTCTCCGCCTCGCTGTGCACCAGCTCGTAGGCGGTCTTGACCTCCTCGGGGCTGTCGCAGCGGCGCATACCGCGCCCGCCGCCACCGGCGGAGGCCTTCAATATCACAGGGAAGCCGAAGCTGAGGGCCTTTTCCAGCGCATCGTCGGCGTCGCGCAGAGGCTCGGTGCAGCCGGGGATGATGGGCACGCCGCACCGGACGGCCACCTCCTTGGCGCTGAGCTTATCGCCCATCTGCGCCAGCACCTGGGAGCTGGGCCCCACGAACAGGAGGCCGTTTTCCTCGCAGGCCTGGGCAAAGTCGGCATTCTCGGACAGGAAGCCGTAGCCGGGGTGGATGGCGGTGACACCGCGGCGTTTGGCAAGGCCGATGATGCCGGGAATGTCCAAATACGCACCCAGCGGGGACTTTTTCTCTCCCACCAAATACGCCTCGTCCGCCTTGGTGCGGAAGAGAGAATAGGTGTCCTCATTGGAATAAATGGCCACGGTGTGTAAGCCCAGATCGTAGCAGGCGCGGAATATGCGCACGGCGATCTCACCGCGATTGGCCACCAGGACCTTCTTGATTTGCGTGATCTGCTGCATACGGTTAACCTCTCCTTTATTACCATCGATTGGCAAGTAATATTGAGTACCACTATACACTTTTTCCCCGCCCCGCGCCATATACAAAATAGCTAAAATGTCTGCCGCAATCGGCCCCATGAGGCGTGAGAGTGACAAGGGGATGGAAGAAAGCAAGAACTTATATGGACGAATTGGAGCGGGCGATATAATAGCTTTTCCTGTGTTACATTCCATACGCCCCTCGCGGCAATGGAATATCTCAAAAATATTCCCTGTTGCGGCCCCCACTCCTTTGGGCGCCCCGCTTTGTGTGTGCGCGTTATAATATATAATATAAATGCCGGGAAATACCGCATATTCGGTGGTAAGGTATCTTCCGTTGTTTGCGATCCCCCCGGCCGCTAAATTGCTCTGCGCTCTTTCAGCCTCTGTGTTCAAATTGATTTGCCTTTTTCTTCCTTTATGGTTTTATAGTCCGCTTATATATCTTGCAGCCAGCCCGCGCAAACTGTTCGCGTTTGTCTAATCACTATCCACAAGTAAGGCATATCTAACCAATAAGCTATTTTAAAATGCGATGGAAGATCACGATTGTTGTCCAAATGGACGGCAAAGAGCTGTTCCGCCAAATTGTGAAACAAAACAACGACGTCGTTCGGCAAACCGGGGCTTCTCCGTTAAAGGTATGAAGAGGGGTTATGGCTATCTTAACAGTAAAGGAAAATGATGGGACAGTCGTAACTCTTCCAAATCCTTCGGAGTTGACCTGGGGCATTGACGACATCGATTCCGAGGATACGACCCGAAATCAGCTCGGAGACCTTTTTCGAGATCGAGTAGCATCAAAGCGAAAGATCGAATCTATCGGCCACTGTGTAGCCAGTGGCCGCCTCGGCACCGGCCTGGCCCATGACACCGCCAGTGGCTTGGCCGGATGGTTTGATCACGCCCGGGGTCCTTCGGGCAGGGACCTGGTGTATTTTCTTATGGCGGCGAAGGCGTAGAGGGCCGTCAGCAGTTCGGTGATGGGCATGGCAAGCCACAGGGTCCCTGGGCCCAGCAGGGTGGGCAGGGTCAGAATCAGCAGACCGCTGACCACCAGGCCCCGGGCCACCGACACCACGAAGGCCGCCCGGGGCTTCATAATGGCCTGGAAATAATAGGTGGTGAAAATGTTGAACGGCAAGAGTAAAAACGACAGGGCGTAGGTGCGGACGATGGCCGGGGCCATGGCTAAAATGGCCGGAGTGGGCGACATGAAAATGCGAATATAGAGGTTGGGGCAGGCCATGCTCAGAGCCGTCCAAAATAGGCCGAAAAAGGCCGTGGTATACAGGGCCAGGCGGAGGGTCTGGCGGATGCGGTCGGCCTTGGCCGCGCCGTAGTTCACGGAAATGATGGGCTGGGCGGCCTGGCCCACGCTGTAAGCGCAGCACTGGACGAAGGTGCTGACCTGGATGATGGGGCCATAGACGGCCAGGGCATCGGAGCCCAGCCAGCGCATGATCTGGCGGTTGAAAAGCACGGTCAGGATGCCCATAGCCACATCGATGAAGAAGGTGGAAAAGCCGGTGACGGAGATGTCCCGTAGCTTTTCGACCAGCTTCTCCGGGCGCAGGAGGCGCAGGGTATTTTTGCGGCTTATAAAGTGGGTGAGCATTACCAGGAAGGAGACGCCGGAGCTGATGGCCGTGGCCAGGCCCGCGCCGAAGATGCCCATGTCACAGGAGAACACAAAGAAATAGTCGCCGAACACATTGAATAGTCCCCCGCTCAGCACGCCCAGGGTGGCAAGACCGGGGTTGCCGTCGTTGCGCAGGAAGGCCGCCAGCATTTGGTTGAACAGAAACAGTGGGAACACCATCCTGATGGGGCGCATATACCGCTGGGCCAGGGCCAGCAGTGACTCGTCCGCGCCGAAAAAGGTGAGTATGGGGCGCTCAAAGCACAGCACCCCCGCCCAGGCCAGCACGGACAGCGCCACCGCGCCGATGACGGCTGCGGTGAAATACTGGTTCTCGCTGCCGTCTGCGCGTCCGCTGCCGCGGCGTGTGCTGAAAAGGACGCTGCCGCCGATGCCCATGAGCAGGCCCAGGCTGTAAATGATATTCCAAACCGGCGCCACCACGGCCAGGGCCGCCGTGCCCTCCGGGCCCTGGTACTGGCCCACCATAGCCATGTCCACAATGGAATACACCGAGGTTATCATGGCGCTGCCAAAGGCCGCCGACAGGTACTTAAAATAAATGGGCTTAATATTTCCGCTCAAAAAATCCATTTTTCTTCCTCCTTGCACGAAAAAAGCCGGATAAGAACCAGACATCTCAGTCTGCCTCTTATCCGGCTGCTGTTTCTCTGAACAGCTCGCCCTCCGAGCTTACGGAGGCTATTATAGCGGGGCGCGACCCCTATGTCAAGGGGTTTTTGCGCAAAAAATCAATGGGTGGAGCGGCGGAGGATTTGCTCCCGATGGGCCTGCTCGGCCTGGGCGATGTGGGCAAAATACGCCGCTTGGCGCCTCTCCCGTCTTTGGCGCAGGAGCTTGGCCCCCTGGCTGGCGGCCACCCCGGCGGCCACCAGGAGACCGGCGGCAAACTCTGTTTTATCTGCCGAGCCGCTTAAAACCAGGTCCAGCAGGATGCCGCAGAACATCTGGCCGCAGAAGCTCAGCAGGGTCAGGCGGCTGGCCGGGAGCCGGGGCACGGTCACATTGCACAGCAGCACCACGAACACGCCCAGCACGCCCCCGCCCCAGACCCACAGGGGGTACGGCCCGGGGCGCCCCTGCTCCGGGATCAGCGCCACCAGCAGCAGGCACACAGGCAGGCCCGCCAGGTGGTTTATCAGCGAGCCTTGCAGCTCGCCGATGCGCCGGGAGAGATGGGCGTTGACCACCCGGGAGAGGACCACCGTGGCCCCCGCCGCCAGGGCCAGCAGCACATAGACCGGGCTGCTGCCGCCGCACCGAAGCATCAGGGCGATGCCCGACAGGGACAGGACCATACCCGGGCCGCTCACATCCAGCTCCTTTTGCCGCGTCATGCCCAGCCAACCGAAGCGGTCGATGAGGCAGGAGAGCACGAGCTGGGCGAACAGCTCCAGGGCCAAGATGCTGGTGAGGGACAGGTGGGTGAAGGCCAGGTTGCTGCACACGGTGGTGGCTACACCGATGACGCCGCCCAGGTACATCCAGGCGGGGATGCCCCGGCACAGGCCCAGGGGTTTGCGCCGGAGGAGCAGCACCAGGGCCGCGAACAGCACCCCCACGATATGGATATACAGTGTGCCGTGGTAGACCCCAAAGCGGGCCCCCAGGCCGCCGTCCATTTGGATCATCCCCGCCAGGAGGACGCCGGAAAACAGTGCCAGCAGTTCGTACATTTCGTCCGCTCCCTTCCTCTATTTATCTGCATGGTAGCACAGGGCCAGGGCGGCGGGGTAGGACATTTGTCTTACTCTTTGGCGAAAATTCCTGCGGAATTTTCTGCCAAGGGCTTGCAGTCTGCTGCGCGCATAATTTTGCCGCCTGCGGGCGGCAAACTCTGCGAGGCTTTTTTGACAGGTTTAGGACATTTGTCCTTGTGATTATTTTATGTTATACTATAATAAATTAAAATAGGAGGGCGCGGAGATGAAGGAAGTGTTCAGCCTATCGGCAAAGGAGGCGGCGCTGCTGGAAAAATATGGACTGCGGGCGGAGGCGCTGCAGGGCTGCTCCGTGCGGACATACGGCTTCGGCGAGGCCATCGTGCGGGCGGGCGAGGTCTGCCGGGACATTTTCGTGGTGGCGCGCGGCAAGGCCAAGGTGGGGCTCACGGCCCCCAACGGGCGGGACAGGATCTTGTGCTTCTATGTCTCCGACGGGCTCATCGGCGAGGCGGAGTTTTTTCTGGAAAACAAGGCCGACTCCACCACGGTGACGGCCCTGAACGATTTTCGCTGCGTGTGCATCCCTTTGGACGCGAACGAGGTGTACCTGGCCGGGAATCTGGACTTTGCCCACGCTGCTGCAGCGACCCTGGCGGAAAAGCTATTGCAGCGGGCCGGGGATGTGGTGGAGGCTACCCTCTACACCTCCGAAATTCGTCTCTGCCGCTACATTTTGGCGGCCTCCGGGGGCGAATATTTCCGAGACATTATGACGGATGTAGCCAGCTCGGTGGGCACCAGCTACCGGCACCTGTACCGCATGATGGGGGGCCTGTGCCGGGACGGCGTGCTGGAGAAAACCGGCGCAGGCTACCGCATCTGCGACCGGGCGGCGCTGGAGCGGCGGGCCAGACAGCGGTAAAGGCGGCTTGTGCCCGGCGGCGGAATGTGGTAAAATGGGGAAAAATGTCGGGAGGTGTGGAGTTTGCCGGAAGCTGCGTACAAGAAAAAGGGGCTGCGGCGGGTTTGGATCGCGGCGGGGCTGCTGGCGGCAGCCCTGATCGTCCTGCTTCTGCTGCCTCAAAAGCAGGAGGAGGATCACCGCGTGGCCGTGAACGACGGCTTCGACACCATTTTGATAACGCCCATTGCGGGGCTGCCGGTGAACCCCTTTACCCGCGGCGATTTCGACCAAAGCGGCTCCAGCTCCGACTACACCGGCGGGGCGTACACCGCCAGCCAGGGGGTGGATGTATCCGAGTGGCAGGGGGAAATTCAGTGGCAGGAGGCGGCGGAGAGCGGCATTGACTTCGCCGTTCTGCGCTGCGGATTTCGCCGCTACGGAAGCGGGAACCTGGAGCAGGACGCCCTTTTTGAGGCCAATTACAGCGGCGCGAGCGAGGCCGGGCTGCGCCGGGGCGTATACTTCTTTTCCCAGGCCATCATCCCGGAGGAAGCCCGGGCGGAGGCCGCCTATGTGTTGGAAATGCTGGGTGGGCGGGCCTTGGAGCTGCCTGTTTTCTACGACTGGGAGGCCGTCACCGCCGAGGAGGGCCGGGCTAACGGCCTGGACGGCGAGACCGTCACCGCCTGCGCCGCGGCCTTTTGCCAGGCCATTGAGGCGGGCGGCTATGAGGCCGGGGTCTACTTCAACCTGCAAATGGGCTACCACACCTACGGCCTGGAGCAGGTGCAGGCGTATACCTGGTGGCTGGCAGAGCCGGGGAGCCACCCCACCTTTTACTACGAGACACATCTGTGGCAGTACGACCACCAGGGCACTGTGCCGGGCATTGAAGGCGGCGCAGACCGAAATTTGTTGTTTGAACCGATCGTGGCGGAAGAAAATTAAAAATTCAGCGCGGGATGGTCGTTTTCCATTCCGCGCCTTTTTGCGTTATACATTATTTACATATTATCGTTCCGCCGGGGCAGGTAGTCCAGGAAGCGGCGGACGGCCGGGGTGGAAGTTTCTTTCTCCCGCAAGGCCAGGCCCAGGGTTCGGTAGGCGGGCTCGGCCAGGGGGCGGGTCACCACCCGGTAGGGGACGCGGCGCAGGATCAGCGACGACAGGACGCTGACGCCCAGGCCGCTCTCCACCATGGACATGATGGCGTAGTCCTCCCAGGTGGTGAAATGCACCTGGGGCGTGAGGCCGTAGCGGGCGAACAGCGCCGCCACCTCGGCGTTCTCTCCCCGCTCCAGGAGCAAAAACGGGTCATTACATAGCTCCGCCAGGGGTACCCGCTCCAGAGCCGTCAGGGGGTGACCCTCCGGCAGGACGGCGAGGAAATCATCTTTTTCCAATGTGATGGTCTCAAATTCCGTCCGGGTGGGCAGGCGCAGGAAGCCGCAGTCCACCCGGCCCTGGGCGATCCAGGACTCAATCTCCGTGTAGTCGCCCAGGAGCAGCTCGTAGTCGATGCCGGGGTAGTCCTTTTGAAAGGCCCGGATGATCCGGGGCAACCAGTGGGTAGCCACGCTGGAGAAGGTGCCGACGCGGATGAGCCCCGTCCGGAGGCCGTGGAGGTCGTCCACCTCCGCTTGCAGCTTCTGCTGGGCGCGGCACAGGCTCTTGGCGTGGGGCAGGAGCCGCTCACCGTCGGAGGTGAGGGCCACCCCGGCGCGGCTGCGACGCAGCAGGGTGAGGCCCCACTCACGCTCCAGGTCGCCGATCATGCGGCTGACGCCGGACTGGGAGTAGTGCAGCGCCTCCGCCGCCCGGGTGAAGCTGCCGTACTCCGCCGTTTTGATGAAGGCCAGGTATTTGAGGATGTTGGTTTCCACGGGTGTCCCCTCCCCTTTTCATGCGTTTTTGTGCTTTTTAAGATGATAAACATTCGCTTTTCAAATGCATAATTGAATGATACGATAAAACTGTATTTTTTGCAAGGCGAAAAGAGGTTTTTTCTATGTTTTATGTAAGCGAGCCCACGCCCAGCGCCCCGGCGCAGTATAAATCGGCGCTGCAGGAGCAGGTCTACACAGCTTTGGCCCATTTGCAGATCCCCTTTCTGCAGGTGGACACGGACGAGGCCATCACCATGGAGGACTGCACGGCCATCGACCGGCGGCTGGACATGAAAATGGTCAAGACGCTGTTTCTGTGCAACCGGCAGCAGACAGCTTTTTACCTGTTCATCACCGCAGGGGACAAGCCTTTCCGCTCCAAGGACTTCAGCGCCGCCCTAGACATCGCCCGGGTGTCCTTTGCCCCGGCGGAGGCCATGGAGGCGATGCTGGGCACGAAAATCGGCGCGGCCACGGTTTTCAGCGCCCTGCTGGGCAGCGCACGGGATGTGCAGATCGTGATGGACCGGGCCGTGGCCGATGAGGAATGGTACGGGTGCAGCGACGGCACCACCACCGGCTACATGAAAATCAAAACCGAGGATATTCTGCGCAAATTTCTCCCCTACACCGGGCATAACTGCACGGTGGTAACGGTTTAAGGGATGTAAAAAGATGAAAAAGTCGTATCTGAAATATTTTGCGGGGCTGCTGATCTTCGGGTCCAACGGGGTGGTGGCCAGCTTCATACCCCTGAGCAGCTACGAGATCGTGCTGCTGCGGTCGGTGCTGGGGAGCGCGGCGCTACTGGGGCTGTTTTTCCTAACGGGACACAGGCTCACGGTGCCGAAGCGGAAGCGGGACCTGGCCTTCATGGCCCTGTCTGGGGCGGTGATGGGCGCGGAATGGATGCTTCTGTTCGAGGCCTACGCGCAGATTGGCGTAAGCCTGGGTATGCTCATCAACTACACGGGCCCGGCGCTGGTCATCGCCCTGTCGCCCCTGTTTCTAAAAGAGCGCATTCGGCCCGCCAAGGTGGTAGCCCTGGCGGCGGCGCTGGCGGGTGCGGTGTGCATCAGCGGCCAGGCAGCCGGGGCGGGCGTCAACGCCTGGGGGCTGCTGTGCGCGGGACTCTCCGCTGTGGGCTACGCGCTGATGGTGCTGTTTAACAAGCTGGCCAAGGGCATGGAAGGCATGGAAAACGCCCTCCTGCAGCTGCTGTACGCCACAGTGGTGGTGGCAGTGTTTACGGGGTGCAGGCAAGGGTTTGCCATGGACATCCCCGCTGCGGCCTGGGGGCCCATTCTGTGGTTGGGGTTCATCAACACAGGAGTCGGGTGCTACTGCTATTTCTCGGCCATCGGGGGGCTTCCGGCCCAGTCGGTGGCGGTGTGCGGATATTTGGAGCCGCTGTTTGCGGTGGTGCTGTCGGTGATGGTTTTGCACGAGACCATGACGCCGGTGCAGGTGCTGGGCGCTGCGCTGATCGTAGGCGGCGCGATGTTTGGAGAGTGCTGGAGAGGATCAACGGAAAACGGAAAAAGGAAAGCGGAAAGATAGGACGGGGGTACGGATTGCCGCGGGCGGGGTGCGCCCCCGCAATGACAGATTCATTTGCGTTTTCCATAAAATCATAACCACCAGTAAACTGGTGGTTTGACCTGCCCCTAAAAGGGGCTATTAC
>CAVJNL010000040.1:0-16104 GCA_963650985.1 Clostridium sp. CAG:413 | reverse complement strand
TTCCGAGCTTTCGCATCTCAACCATCTGCCGTTCCTCGTTCTGATCCAAGGAAGACACCCTGACATATCCGTATTCTTTCATTTTCGCTTCACCTCCAAGCATAGATAGTATTTTATCAAATCTGTGTGTCCCGCCTTTTGCTGTGTTTCATTTTGTACAAACTCAACCGAAGAAGAAAACCACCGACTTCCTGCGGTACGGCCTTTATATTTGTAATTATTCCGCGCCTTTGGCCTGCTTGATGCTCAGACCGATGCGCTTTTTCTTCTCGTCCACATCCAGTACCACGACCTTAACAATGTCGCCCACCGACAGCACCTCCGAGGGGTGCTTGATGAACTTATTGGAAATTTGCGAGATGTGTACCAGCCCGTCCTGGTGAACGCCGATGTCCACGAAAGCGCCGAAGTCGATAACATTGCGGACCGTCCCGCTGAGGACCATCCCGGGCTTCAGGTCTTTCATCTCCATCACATCCGTGCGCAAAATGGGCTTGGGCAGCTCGTCCCGGACATCCCGGCCCGGCTTCAGCAGCTCGGCGGTGATGTCCTGGAGGGTGGGAACGCCCACGCCCACAGCCTCGGCGGCTTTTTCCTCGCCGTAGGCTTTCAGCCGGGCGGGGAGGTCCGCCAGCTTCTCCGCTTTCACATCCGCCATGGTGTAGCCCGTCAGCGCCAGCAGCGCCTTGGCGGCGTCGTAGCTCTCCGGGTGGACGGCGGTGTTGTCCAGCACACTCCTGCTCTCCGGCACACGCAGAAAGCCCGCGCACTGCTGAAACGCCTTGGGCCCCAGCTTGGGCACCTTTTTGATTTGCGCCCGGGAGGTAAAGGGCCCGTTCTCCTCCCGGTAGGCCACCACATTTTTCGCCGTGGTGCCGTTGAGCCCCGCCACACGCTGCAGCAGGGAGGGGGAGGCGGTGTTGATGTCCACGCCCACGGCGTTCACGCAGTCCTCCACCACGCCGCTGAGGGCCTCGTCCAACTGCTTGGGCGGCATGTCGTGCTGATACTGGCCCACGCCGATGGCCTTGGGGTCGATCTTCACCAGCTCCGCCAGGGGGTCCTGGAGCCGCCGGGCAATAGACACGGCGGAGCGTAAATTCACATCGAACTGGGGAAACTCCTCCGCGGCCAGTTTGCTGGCAGAGTAAACGGAGGCCCCGGCCTCGGAGACGATCATGTAGCTGACATGGGCCCCGGCCTCGTTGACCTGACGGATGAGCTTCACGGCCATCTGCTCCGTCTCCCGGCTGGCCGTGCCGTTGCCGATGGCGATGTTCTCCACCCCGTCCTTATAGATGAGCTTTGCCAGGGCGGCAATGGCCTCCCGCTCCTGCCGCTCGCCGTAGGTGGGGTAGACCACGGTGGTGTCCAGCACCTTGCCGGTCCCGTCCACCACGGCCACCTTGCAGCCCATGCGGTAGCCGGGGTCCAGGCCCATGGTGACCTTGCCCTTCACCGGCGGCTGCATGAGCAGCGGTTTCAGATTCAGGGCGAACTGCCCGATGGCCCCCTCATTGGCCTGCTCGGTGAGCAGGCTCCGGGCCTCCCGCTCCAGGGAGGGGAAGATCAGCCGGTCGTAGGTATCCTCGGCGGTGGCCTTGATAAATTCCATAGCCGCCGAGCCCGGCTTCACCACCGCCCGCCGCAGCAGGGGCAGGGCCTGGTCCCGGTCCAGGGTGACGGAGACCTTCAGCATGTTCTCCTTTTCGCCCCGGTTGATAGCTAAAATTTGGTGTCCCTGGAGCTTGGAGAGGGCCTGGGAAAAGTCATAGTACAGCCGATACACGCTGTCCTCCTCCGTGGCCGCGCAGCTGACAAGGCGGCCCTGGCGGCCCAGCAGGTCCCGCAGGGCCTTGCGGATCACCGCGTCGTCGGAAATTTGCTCGGCGATGATGTCCGAAGCGCCTTGCAGAGCGTCCTCCACCGTCTCCACGCCCTTCTCCGGGTCCACAAAGTTCCGGGCGGCCTCCTCCGGCCTGGGGCAGTCCCGCTCCTGGGCAAAGAGCAGAGCGGCCAGGGGCTCCAGCCCCTTTTCCCTGGCCACGGTGGCCCGGGTGCGGCGCTTTTGCTTGTAGGGCCGGTAGAGGTCCTCCACCTCTGCCAGGGTCTTGGCCCCGTCAATGGCGGCGGCCAGTTCCTCCGTCAGCTTACCCTGTTCGTCGATTGCTTTCTTTACCGTCTCCCGGCGCTCGTCCAGGTTGCGCAGGTATTGCAGCCGCTCCTCCAAAGCGCGCAGGGTGGTGTCGTCCATAGCCCCGTGCAGCTCCTTGCGGTAGCGGGCGATAAAGGGAATGGTGTTCCCCTCGTCCAAAAGCTGCACCACATTTTCCACATACTTTTCGTTCTGATTTAGCTCCTGCGCCAGCGCGTTAATGATATTCATTGGGTCCCTATCCTCTCGTTTCTAAAAAATAGTCCCCCCAATTATACCCCCCAAACCCCATTCGCGCAAGATTCTTTCGCGGCGGAATGTACCATAAAAATCTGCGGCGCGCAGATTCCACCGGCGGTCAAAATTACGTTTTTTTCGTTTTTTATCGGCATTTTTATATCCGCCCGTCTTACTTCGTTCGGGGGTGGACGGGGTATAATAATAGCTAATAGCACAAACCACTATCACAGCACCGCTTCCAGGAGGACATCTATGAAACGAAAAGAGGACAGGACCGACATCGTGCGGGACGCATCCTTCGGCATATCCTCCTCCGCCAGTGCGCCAATGAGCGTTACAGAAAGGAAATGAACAGCGCTCTTGTGAAGCTGGCCTATAACGATGTCATGACCGGGACGCTGAATAAAAAGGCCATGCAGACCTACTGCCCCTTTGTCACCGAGAAAATGCAGCCCGAAACACTCAGCGTGATCATCTATGATGTGGACGATTTCAAGTCCTACAACGACCATTATTCCCCCATGAAGGGCGACGAGGCCCTGCGGCGCATCTCCGAGAGCGTGGTCCGGGTCCTGGAGCGGGGCGACCGCTATCTCCTCCGCTTCGGCGGGGAGGAGTTCGTGGTGATCCTGCCGAATGTCTCCGAGGACGAAGCCCGCCGCATTGCGGGGGAAATGCTGGAGGCCGTGCGCGCCGCCGCCTTCCCCCGGGATGACCTGACGGATAAAACCATCGTCACCGCCTCCTTCGGCGTAGCCTGCGGCGCCTGCCGGGAGCTGGGCAACCTCTCCGTCATCGTAAAGGCGGATAAGCAGCTCTATGTCTGCAAAAACGCCGGCAAAAACGGCGTAGCCGCCAGCGATATGATCTATAATTCGTGACCGAAAAAACAAATCGGCACGGCCCCGGTACACATATAAAAGCCCTCAAAATCATCGGGTTTCGAGGGCTTTTGCTGCGTCTGTCTTTCCATTGCAGCCTTGTGGCCTGCAACAGCATGTTTAATAATGAAAACCATGTTCACAGAAAAAACAGTTCTGCGTTCTTTTGAAAGTACACGAAAGTGCTTGCTTCTTGTCAATGGACTTTATTTTGACACGGCTGGCTTTTGCCTATAAAATAAACGGGAAAATTCTGCGCCGGACTTGCACGGCTGGCATTATTCCCACCATAGTCCGATGATGTTGGTCATTCCCGCAATGTCGCGCTCCATACAAGCCTTTGCTTCATTAGCAAAACCGAGTTTGATGGCGTTATAGATCGAGCGGTGTATCCGCACAGAAGCACCCATAAGTGGGACAAGCTGCTCCTTCGGCGTCTTGCTGTATAGAAAGTTTCGATAATGGATGATTCGCGGTGCAAGCTGCCTGTAAAGCTCAAAAAGGAACCGGTTGCAGGCGGCGTCAATGATTGTCTGATGAAAGGCATTGTCAGCTATCACCATCTCGCGTACATCCCATGCTTCAAATGCGCGGGAAAAGGCTCTCGTGTGATTTTCAAGCGCCGCGATCTGTTCGGGGCTGCTCCGCTCCGCCGCCCAATAAGCGGCCTGGGCTTCAACAGAAATACGAGCCTCCATCAGCAGCTGACTTTCTTCCTTTTTGAACGCAGCCACAGAAAATATCTGTCCGTGGTCGTTTTCCAGAAGCCCCTCGGCTGCCAGGCGAATAAATGCGCTGCGGATCGGTGTGCGGCTGATGTGCAGCTCTTTGGCAAGCCCCGTTTCGGAGAGAACCGTTCCTGGAGTTAAATTCAGTTCAATGATCGCCTCATATAAAATCTGATAGACAGAGTCGCCCAGCCGCGCAAAGGGATTTTGCTGTATGAGCGTATCAAGGGCTGTTTTCAGCATAGCTCGTACCTCGCTTGATTTAATACTTTAATTTTAACATAGATCTCAACAAAACGAAATACACAGGAGTTAATTTTATGAACAAAGACACGAAGAAATCCTACCTGGCGCTCATAGCCTCCATGCTGATTTTCGGCACATTGGGGATATTCCGCAGATATATACCTGTCTCCTCGGCTATGCTTGCCCTTTTTCGTGGGCTTCTTGGAAGCATATTTTTACTTATTTTTGTTTTTGCCAAAGGCGGCAGGCTGCATAAGCTGAATAGCAAAAAGCTGCTTATGCTGGCTGTGACAGGCGCGATCATGGGGCTGAATTGGATGCTGCTTTTTGAGGCGTATAACTACACCTCAGTTGCGGCGGCGACCATGTGCTACTATATGCAGCCAACCATCGTGATCCTGCTTTCGCCCCTTGTGTTCCGCGAAAGGGTCACGTTCAAAAAGCTGCTCTGCGCACTTGCTGCGATCGTCGGCATGATCTTTGTGTCCGGGGTTTTAAGCGGGGACGGGAGTCAAACAAATGACATCAAAGGCATTCTCTTCGGCCTTGGTGCCGCCGCCCTTTATTCCGTTGTTGTCATTCTGAATAAAAAAGTGGTTGTGGAGGATGCCTATGAAAAGTCCATCATTCAGCTTGCCGCCGCTGCTGTCATTTTGATCCCGTATTTGCTGCTGACGGAGGATGTATCCCAAATTTCGCTCAGCGGCTCCGCTATTTGGCTGATACTTCTTGTGGGTGTCATACATACGGGCATTGCCTATGCGCTGTACTTTGGCAGCATGAAAAAGCTGAAAGCGCAGTCTATCGCTGTAATGAGTTATATTGACCCGGTGACTGCGCTGCTTCTGTCCGCCGCTGTTCTCCACGAAAAGCTGTCACTGTTGGGAATAGTCGGAGCGGCGCTGGTCATTGGCTCTGCTCTCGTCAGCGAGTTGACAGATAAGTGATACCGTGCGTTCCAAAAGCCTGCACCGGCCATAAGCTGATGCGGGCTTACTTTATAAGAATAGTCCATAGACCCCCGGGCGCAAAATAGAGATCGGGATAAAATGCGGCCAAAAAATTTTTCGGCCCGAAGTTTTACTCGTGCCCCTCGGCGGCCATCATGTGCAGGGCGTGGTCCAGCGCGCCCAAAACGGCGGTGAGGTTTTCCCGGGCAGCCTTTTCAGAGCCCGGGAGGTTGAGAATGAGGCTCCGGCCCCGTGTCCCCGCCACGGCCCGGGAGAGCATGGCCCGGGGCGTGACCTTCAGCCCCTCCACCCACATAGCCACGGGGATGGCGCGGATCTCCCGCTCCAGCACGGCCAGGGTGGCCTCCGGGGTCACATCTCGGGGCGAGAGCCCGGTGCCCCCGGTGGTGACGATGAGGTCAATGTGCATCTGGTCGGCGCAGGTGCGCAGGGCGGCGCTGATGCGCTCCCGCTCGTCCGGGACCATGGCCGTGTGGGCCACGGTAAACCCGGCGCTCTCCAGCAGGGCGCACACGGCGGGGCCGCTGGTGTCGGGCCGCAGCCCCTGGCTGCCCCGGTCGCTTACGGTGATAACGGCGGCGGTGTAACTCATAGATATGACCTTTTTTCGGCAGCCCAAGGCGGCTGAGATCATGGCGGCGGTGGCGCAAACCTGCTCCACGGCCCGGTGAAATTCCTCGGCGTGGACGCTGCGGAACATGCCGATAACGCCCACCGTGTAGCGCATTTTTCCCTCCCCGGTGTAGACCGGCGCGGAGGTGGAGCACAGTCCGATCTTATATTCGCTGTTTTCAATGGCGTAGCCGTTTGCCCGGCAGGCGTTCACCTCCCGCATGAGGGAGGGAATGTCCGTGATGGTGTGGGGGGTAAAGGGCGTTAGACTTTGCCCGCACGCCGCCGAGCAGCTTCGCCGCTTCCGTCTGGAGGGAATGGAGAAAAAGTTCCCCGCCCAGCTCTCCGGCGGCCAGCAGCAGCGGGTGGCGCTGGCCCGCATCCTGGCCTCGGAGCCCCGTGCCATCCTCCTGGACGAGCCCTTTTCCGCCCTGGACAGCTTTCTCAAGTGGAACCTGGAGCTGGAGCTTTCGGACCTGTTGGCAGACTTCGGCGGCCCTATCCTCTGGGTCAGCCACGACCTGGGGGAGTGCTACCGCAACTGCGGTTCCGTCTGCGTCATGGAAAACGGCCATTCCTCACCCATAACGGACATGGAGACCCTGGTGCGCCACCCGGCCACCCAGAGCGCGGCCCGGCTCACCGGCTGCCGCAACTTCCTGCCCGCCCGGCCCTGTGCGGACGGCGTCCATATCGGCGGCTGGAACATCACCCTGCCCCTAAAGGCGAACGGGGAGAGGGCCACCGTGGCCGTCCCCGAGGGCGCGGTGTCCCTGACGGACGCGGCCTACACGTCCCTGGTCCAGCGGGTCATCCGCGACCTGAACGCCACCGTGGTGGTGCTGACCCCCGCCAACGGCGCTGACGCCCCGCCCCTGCGTGTGGTCCTGCCCGAAAATTTCGCCCCCGTGCAAGCCGGCGACACCCTGGGCTTCACCCTCCTGCCCGACCAATGCTGGCTCTGGGAGACATAAGAACCATAGCAAAATAAAAACCCCTCCGACTTACCCCAAAAGCCGGAGGGGTTTTCTCTATGCCGTTTACAGCTTCCGATCCACCGTCTGCTTCTTCCCGCCCACAAAGTCGGCGTAAATGCCGGGCTGGGACATCAGCTCCTCGTGCCGCCCCCTGGGCCGCCTGTTCTCCACCCCCATGGGCATGGTGGCGGTGTTCGCACTGTTTTTTCGCCGTGTGTGGCTTCGTATTCATCCCCTCCGCGGTGGAGACCGCTTACAAGGATGAATCAGTGGAGCTGACGGCGGAGGAAGTGGACGATCTTGCAAAAAAGGAAGTGGAGCGCCTTGAAAAAGAAGGGATCCCACCCGACACAGAGAAGGGAAAGACAAGTGGATAGCTTCTTCGGCAAATACGGCAAAACCACCGTCTTTGCCCTCATTGTCGTGGTGAACCTGTCCTTCCTGGTGCATCTCATTTCCGTCAGCAGCGGCTACCTCCAGGGCATTGATGATCAGGCTCTAGACCGTGCGGAAAACTACGCCGGCGAGCAGGCGGTGCTGATGCAGGAGCAGTTCGGCGCCCTGAAAATGCGGGCGGACTACTGCGCCTCGGAGGTAAACCGCGCCGGTTCCCTGGAGTTCTACGGCGACACCCTCCGGGATAACTACTTGAAAAAACTCGAAATCGAGGGCCGCATGCAGCGCGCCTTTGAAAATAACGAGTTCCACATTTTCTATCAGCCCAAGTATAACCTGCGCCGCAGGGCCATGGATGGCAGCGAGATCCTCATCCGCTGGATCGACACCAAGATCGACCGCTACCGCACCCCCGGTGAGCTCCTGCCCATTTTCGAGGAAAACGGCTTCATCAATAAGCTGGTCCGCTTCGTGTTTTATAAGGCCTGCGAGAACGCATCCAACATGGCCCACAAGCTCAGCCCGAAGATCACGCAGGAGGGCGTGGAGGACGCAGAGACCTTCCGGCTGTAAGATTTGGCCCGGGCAGAATTCGATGGAAAAGGCCGCTGACCCCTGGTAAACTGGTGAAAAACGGTGCAAGATCGGTGACAAAAGGGGGAAGCGGCGTGGCAAAAACGGTGCCGGATTGGTGCATTTTGGCGGTGACTTTTGCGGCCATTTTTCACCGCCGTGGAAAGACGCAACTCCAGGGCCGGTTTCTGCTATGGTCCGTGCTCTATTTTTACGGCTGCTGCCTGCTGGCCGCGACACTGATGCCGGTGGTATGGAAGCTGCCGAACATTTGGGGCCACGGGTACAGCCTGAACCTGATCCCCTTTCGAGACTTACTTCACGGCTGGGGCGACAGCGCGGGGCAGATTGCGCTGAATGTGCTGCTGTTTCTCCCGTTCGGGTTTTTGCTGCCGATTTTGACCGGAAAGAAGGTTTTCCCTACGCTGCTGCTGGCCACGGCGGCCAGCGGGGCCATCGAGCTTTTGCAGCCCCTGTTTGACCGGCGGGGGGACATTACGGACTTCATCACCAACACCATCGGCTGTGGGTGCGGCTACCTCTTGCAGATGCCGGTGGGGGAGGCGATAAAGCGGCGCCTTCACTGGGAAGAAAAGTAAAGAATCTCCGGCGGACCTGGCGCGGTCTGCCGGAGATTCTTTATGTGCTTTTTGATGCTTCCTTATGCAAATTTTTACACGCTGAAAAGAATGTCGGCGTAGGTGGGGTAGGGCCAGTATTCGGCGGAGGTGTGGGTCTCCAGCTCGTTTACCAGGTGGCTGGCCTTATACTCCAGCGCGTAGACCACATCCCGGTAGTAGCGGGCGGACTCAATGTCGCCCTCGGAGGCCGGGGCGTTTTCCAGGGCCTGGGCCATGTCCCGGGCGGTGGTGTACAGCTCGTTATGCAGGGCCGACAGGTGCTGCAATAGCTCCGTTTCGGCGGCGCAGTCCAGATACAGGGCCTTTTTCCGCTGGACGGCCTGGGCCAGGTCGCTGGTGTAGCGGGAGACGGCGGGGAAAATATTCCTGCGGATCATGGAGAGGAGGGTGTTGGCCTCGATGGCCGTGATCTTGCAGTAATTTTCCAGGTGGATGCCGTAGCGGGCCCGCATCTCCACCTCGGAGAAAACACCGTGCCGGGTAAAGAGGCTGATGTTCTTGGGGTCGATGTAGGCGGGCATGCTGTCCACGGTGTCCCGCAGGTTGCTCAGGCCCCGGCGCTTGGCCTCCTCGGCCCAGGAATCGTCGTAGCCGTTGCCGTTGAAGATGATGCGCTGGTGGGCCTTGAAGGTGTCGTGGAGGAGGGCCTGGAGGGCGGCATTGAAATCCTCCGCCTGCTCCAGAATGTCCGCAAACCGGCCCAGCTCCTCGGCCATGATGGTGTTGAGCACGGTGTTGGGGCTGGCGATGGACTGGGAGGAGCCCAGCATACGGAACTCAAACTTGTTGCCGGTGAAGGCCAGGGGAGAGGTGCGGTTGCGGTCGGTGGTGTCCTGGGGAATTTCTGGCAGGGTATCGACGCCGATCTCCAGCTTTTTCTTGGTCATGTCCACATATTCCGTGCCTTGGATGATGGAATCCAGCACGGCGGTGAGCTCGTTGCCCAGGAACACGGAGATGACCGCCGGGGGCGCTTCGTTGCCGCCCAAGCGCAGGTCGTTGCCGGGGTAAGAGACGCAGCAGCGCAGAATGTCCTGATACTCGTCCACGCCCTTGATGAAGGCGGCCAGGAAGAGGAGAAACTGAGCGTTCTGGCTGGGGGTCTTGCCGGGTTTAAGAAGATTTTCCCCGGTATCGGTGGCAAGAGACCAGTTGTCGTGCTTGCCGCTGCCGTTGACCCCGGCGAAGGGCTTTTCGTGGAGCAGGCACACCAGGCCATGGCGGTCGGCTACCTTTTTAAGCAGCGCCATAGTGAGCTGGTTGTGGTCGGTGGCGGTGTTGGCATCGGTGTAGACCGGGGCCAGCTCGTGCTGGGCCGGGGCCACCTCGTTGTGCTCGGTTTTGGCAAACACGCCCAGCTTCCACAGCTCCTGGTCCAGGTCCTGCATGAACTTGGACACCCGGGGCTTGATAGCGCCGTAATAGTGGTCGTCCAGCTCCTGGCCCTTGGGGGGGCGGGCGCCGAAGAGGGTGCGGCCACAGAGCTTCAGGTCCTCCCGGCGCTGATACATGGTTTTATCAATGAGAAAATACTCCTGCTCCGGGCCCACCTGGGGGATGACATGCTTGGCCTCGGTGTTGCCGAACAGGCGCAGGATGCGCAGGCTCTGCTGGTCCAGGCGGCTGATAGAGCGCAGGAGGGGGGTTTTCTTATCCAGGGTCTGGCCGCTGTAAGAGCAGAAGACCGTGGGGATATACAGGGTCTTGTCCTTGATGAAGGCGTAGGAGGTGGGATCCCAGGCGGTGTAGCCACGGGCCTCGAAGGTGGCCCGGAGGCCGCCGGAGGGGAAGGAGGAGGCGTCGGCCTCGCCCCGGGAGAGTTCCTTGCCGGAGAGCTCCATGAGCACGGAGTCTTTGCCGTCGGGGGTGATGAAGCTGTCGTGCTTTTCGGCGGTGACGCCGGTCATGGGCTGGAACCAGTGGGTGTAATGGGTGGCGCCCAGCTCCGTGGCCCAGTCCTTCATGGCGGCGGCGATCTGGTCGGCAATGGAGCGGGGCAGGGTGGCGCCCTGGGCCATGCACTGCCTCCAGGCTTCATAAGCATCGGCGGAAAGACGCTGTCGCATTTTGTCCTCGTTGAAGACCATGCAGCCGAAAAATTCAGGGATGCGTTTGATGCTTTCGTCCATTGCAAACTCCTTTCGCCGCGGGTGCGCGGCAGTTTTTTTGTATAGATTTTGCGTGTGCGAGGGGAAACAAAATTAGAGGAAAGTTGAAAGAGGAAAGGTTGCTTCCCTTTAGGCAAGGGAGGCAATGGGCTTTTGGGAGTGCGATACGGCGGGCGGACAGGGGCGTCCGCCCCTACGGATGACATGAGAGTCTGTGCAAGTCCGGGGCGGCGGGGTGGGGGCACCCCGCCCTACGCTTCACAAGAGTTGCGGTGGGGCGGGACGATGTGGGCATCGTCCCCTACGGTTTTTATATTAGATTGAATAGGATCGGGGTGATATAGGTTTCTATTAGGGCGGCCAGGAGGAGCAGGGGGAGGACCCAGAGGTAGAGGATCTGGCAGCAGCGGTTCAGGGCCGGGCGGAAGGTGCCTTTTTGCTTTTGGCGCAGGGCGTTGGTGATGGTGCTGCACAGATAGAGGCCCATGGCCGCCGAGAGGATCAGGGCGGCCAGCTCGAAAATGCCGTGGGGCAGGACGCCCAGCAGGTACTTGAGCAGGGAGACATTCTGCCGCACATAATAGCCGGCGAACAGGCCCAGGGTGGCGCCGTTGGTGCCCAGGGTCAGGGCGGGCAGGCGGATGAACGGAATGAGCCCGTAGGCCATGGACAGGGTCATGGCCACCAGGTTGTTGATCACCAGGGCGAAAAACTGGATATTACCGCTGTTGTCGGCTACGCCGGACTGCTGGAGCATTTGGGCATAGTAGGCGATGACGGCATCGGCCTGGGCGGGGAAAAGGAGGCTGGCGGCAAAGCTCAGCACCACGATCCCAGCAAAGGCCCAGCCGGCGGTGAACACCGAGCCGCTGAGCTCCTGGCGGTAAAAGGTGAGGGACTCGGCGTAAAGGCGCTTGAAATTCTCCATCAATTCAGCTTTTCCAGGCCTGCGCGCAGGCGGCGGAGGGTCTCATCTTTCCCCAGGAGGGCGCAAATTTCCACCGCGCCGCCGGGGGTGACCAGCTTGCCGGCGGCGGCGATGCGCACGGGCCACATGAGGGTGGCGTTCTTCACTTCCAGCTTTTCAGCCAGGGAAATGAGGCCGTCGTGGACGCTTTCCACCGTCCAGGCGGGCAGAGCTTCCAGCATGGGAATGGCCGCCTGGAGCATGGCTTTGCACACCTCGGGGTTGGTTTTGGCCTTTTTATTGGTAAAAAATTCTACATCATACTCCGGGCAGGTGTCGAGGAAATCTACCTTTTCGGGGATGTCGGAAAGGCGCTCGCACCGGGCCTGGAGCAGGGCGGCGATGGCGGCGATGTCGAAATCGCCCTTCACCGTCTGACGGATGTAGGGCTCAGCCACCTGAGCGAAGGCCTCCGGGGCCATGGCGCGGAGGTACACGGCGTTGAAATGGTCCAGCTTGGCCCGGTCGAAAATGGCGGGGGACTTGGAGATACCCGCCATGTCAAAGGCTTTCACCAGCTCGGACAGGGTGAAGATCTCCTGCTCGGCCAGGTCGCCCTTGGGGCTCCAGCCCAGGAGGGCCACATAGTTGAGGATGGCCTCGGTGAGGTAGCCCTGGGCTTTCAGGTCCTCATAGGAGGGGTCGCCGTGGCGCTTGGACATCTTGTTCTGCGTGTCGCGCATCACCGGGGAGCAGTGGACATAGGTGGGAATTTCCCAGCCGAAAGCCCGGTAGAGCAGGTCGTATTTGGGGGCGGAGGAGAGGTATTCGCTGCCGCGGACCACATGGGTGATGCCCATGAGGTGGTCGTCGATAACATTGGCAAAGTTGTAGGTGGGCAGGCCGTCGCGCTTCAGGAGCACCTGGTCGTCCAGGGTGCTGTTTTCCACGGTGATGTCGCCAAAAATGGCGTCGTGGAAGGTGGTGGTGCCGTCCGTGGGGATCTTCTGACGGATGACATAGGGCAGGCCCTGGGCCAGCTTTTCGGCCACCTGGTCCGCCGTCAGGTCGCGGCAGGGGTCGGCGGCACGGTCAAAGTCGCCGCTGTCCTCCTCGGACTCGGCTTTTTCGCAGAAGCAGTAGTAGGCGGCGCCCTTTTCTACCAGGAGCCGGGCGTATTTGCCGTAGGTGTCCCGGCGCTGGGACTGGATGTAGGGGGCCACGGGGCCGCCCACATCGGGGCCTTCATCGTGGGTGAGGCCGCACTCGGCCATGGTGCGGTAGATCACCTCCACCGCGCCGTCAACCAGGCGGCTTTGGTCGGTATCCTCGATGCGGAGAATGAATGTGCCGCCGTGGGACCGGGCGATGAGCCAGGTATACAGGGCCGTGCGCAGATTGCCCACATGCATATACCCCGTGGGCGAGGGGGCAAAACGGGTGCGCACCTTACCGTGGGGGATCTTGGCCTCCATCTGCTCAAAATAGCTGTGATCCAGTGTCATGGCGATCAACCTCCGCAAATTCCAAAAATTGAAAATTGAAAACATTTATCCATAATAAAAATATACCATACCATTATAAAGTAGCTGACGAAAAAGTCAAGAAAAAAAGCATATCCCGTTGCAATTTTGCGGGAAAAGTGATACCATAAATGTAATTTGTATAAAATGGGGCTTTGGGCCCGTTTGCGGAAGGAGAAATGAATCGGATGGAGAACACAGTGGAGAAGAAAAAACGGATATTCAGCGGCATTCAGCCCAGCGGGGAGCTGACCTTGGGGTCCTACATGGGGGCCATTCGCAACTGGGTGGACTTGCAGGACGAGTATGACTGCCTGTACTGCATCGTGGACATGCACGCCATCACCGTGCGCCAGGACCCGGCTACCCTGCGCCGCCGCAGCGTGAACCAGCTTGCCCAGTACATCGCCTGCGGGCTGGACCCTAAGAAGAACATCATGTTCATCCAGAGCCATGTGCCCCAGCATGCGGAGCTGAGCTGGGTGCTGGGCTGCTATACCCAGTTCGGCGAGCTGAGCCGCATGACCCAGTTCAAGGCCAAGGCCAAGCAGCACGCGGACAACATCACGGCGGGGCTGTTTACCTACCCGGTTTTGATGGCGGCGGACATTCTGCTGTACCAGGCGGACCTGGTGCCGGTGGGGGAGGATCAGAGGCAGCATGTGGAGCTGACGAGGGACATCGCCCAGCGGTTTAACGGGCTGTACAGCGACACCTTTACCCTGCCGGAGGCCTTTATCCCTAAGATGGGCGCTCGGGTCATGAGCCTTGCCAACCCCGAGAACAAAATGAGCAAGTCCGACCCCGACGGGTGCGTGTTCATCATGGACAAGCCCGAGGACATCATGCGCAAATTTAGGCGCGCCGTCACCGACTGCGAGACGGCGGTGAAGTTTGACAAGGAGAACAAGGCCGGTATCTCCAACCTGCTGACCATCTACTGTGCCGCCACCGGCAAGACCATGGCGGAGGCGGAGACAGAATTCGCGGGCCAGGGCTACGGCGTGTTTAAGCCCGCCGTAGGCGAGGCCGTGGTGGAGCTGCTGCGGCCCCTGCGGGAGGAGTCCGAGCGGATCATGAAGGACAAGGCGTACCTGGAGAGCGTCTACAAAGAGGGCGCGGACCATGCCGCCTACCTGGCCCAGAAGACCCTGAGCAAGGTGTACCGCAAGATCGGGTTTGTGGCGAAATAAAAGATATATTTTATAATGTATGGTTTCTTGCAAAGACGGAAAACATTTGTTATAATCGAAGGGAACTGAGAATAGCAGAAAATTATCACATAGAAAGGATTTGGCTACTATGATCTATACCAGCGAAGTACAGCACATGTGCCCCATCGCCAAGGGCGCTTATCATGGCCCCGCGCCCATTCCCGAGGAGGGAAAATGGGTCCAGGCCAAGGAGATCGGCGACATCTCCGGCTTTACCCACGGCATCGGCTGGTGCGCCCCCCAGCAGGGTGCCTGCAAGCTGACGCTGAATGTGAAAAACGGCATCATTGAGGAGGCTCTGGTGGAGACTATCGGCTGCTCCGGCATGACCCATTCTGCCGCTATGGCCTCCGAAATCCTCATCGGCAAGACCATTCTGGAGGCGCTGAACACCGACCTGGTGTGCGACGCTATCAACACCGCTATGCGGGAGCTGTTTTTGCAGATCGTCTATGGCCGCACCCAGTCCGCTTTCTCGGAGGACGGCCTGGCGGTGGGCGCTTCCCTGGAGGACCTGGGCAAGGGCCTGCGCAGCCAGGTGGGCACCATGTTTGCCACCAAGGAAAAGGGCCCCCGTTATCTGGAGATGGCCGAGGGCTATGTGACCCGCGTGGCCCTGAACAAGGACGACGAGATCGTGGGTTACGAGTTCATCAGCCTGGGCAAGATGATGGACTTCATCAAGAAGGGCGACGACGCAGGTACGGCCCTGGAAAAGGCCAAGGGCCACTACGGCCAGTTCGACAATGCGGCCAAGTATGTTGACCCTAGACAGGAATAAGGAGGAGGACGAAATTATGGCACTGTTTGAAAGCTACGAAAGAAGAATCGACAAGATCAGCGGCGTCCTCGCTCAGTACGGCATCGGCTCCGTGGAGGAGTGCCGGGACATCTGCAAGGCCAAGGGCTTTGATCCCTATGAGATCGTGAAGGCCATCCAGCCCATCTGCTTTGAAAACGCCTGCTGGGCCTACACCGTGGGCGCGGCTATCGCCCTGAAGGCCGGGGTCAAGACCGCTGCCGAGGCCGCCAAGATGATCGGCGTGGGCCTGCAGTCCTTCTGCATCGACGGCTCTGTGGCCGAGGACCGCAAGGTGGGTCTGGGCCACGGCAACCTGGGCGCTATGCTCCTCAGCGAGGAGAGCAAGTGCTTCGCCTTCCTGGCGGGCCACGAGTCCTTTGCCGCCGCCGAGGGCGCCATCGGCATCGTGAAGAACGCCAACAAGGCCCGCAAGGAGCCCCTGCGCGTGATCCTCAACGGCCTGGGCAAGGACGCGGCGCAGATCATCAGCCGCATCAATGGGTTTACCTATGTGCAGACCCAGTTTGACTATTATACGGGCGAATTGAAGATCGTCCGGGAGATCCGCTATTCCGAGGGCGAGCGGGCCGATGTGCGCTGCTATGGTGCCGATGATGTGCGCGAGGGAGTGGCCATCATGCACCATGAGGGTGTGGATGTGTCCATCACCGGCAACTCCACCAACCCCACCCGCTTCCAGCACCCTGTGGCGGGCACTTACAAGAAGGAGTGCATCGAGCAGGGCAAGAAGTATTTCTCCGTGGCCTCCGGCGGCGGTACGGGCCGTACCCTGCACCCGGACAACATGGCCGCCGGCCCCGCCTCCTACGGCATGACCGACACCATGGGCCGCATGCACAGCGACGCCCAGTTCGCCGGCTCCAGCTCCGTGCCCGCCCATGTGGAAATGATGGGCTTTTTGGGCATGGGCAATAATCCCATGGTGGGTGCCACTGTGGCCGTGGCTGTGGCTGTGGAGGAGAGCCTGAAGGGCTGATTTGCCGCTGTTGGTTTATATTTATTTATAAAAAAATCCCGCCGGAGTCCGGCGGGATTTTCGAGCCTGTCGAAAAACCCTCCGGGTTTTTCCGACAAAAGGCTTGCAGTCTGCTGCGCGCATAATTTGTCCG
>CAVJNL010000039.1:0-16116 GCA_963650985.1 Clostridium sp. CAG:413 | reverse complement strand
TGTTTTTCCCCGAACTGCAAGAAATCCCCCGCTTTCACGCAGCGAAAGCGGGGGGTCCTTGACAGACTGACCGCCCTCTCGGGCGGTCTCCGTGGGTATACATTATTATATTGTATCACAGGTCCAGCTTCAGGTCGTTTTCTCCGATCCAGCCCCAGTTGCGCAGGGGGAGAGCTGTGAGCCAGCTCAGTAGGGCCGGGAGGACGAAGCAGATCAGAATCAATCCCAGCCAGTCGCTTCCGGTGATGGCGGCCTTGGTCCCGGCTTCGATGTCCGCCAGCCAGCCGGTATATACGCCGATTTGGCCCACCAGGCCGCAGGTGCCCATGCCGCTGGACACCGCCGCGCCGTTCATCTCCATGTGGAAAACGCAGGTGGCGATGGGCCCGGTGATGGCCGAGGCCAGGGTGGGGGGGATCCAAATGCGGGGGTTGCGGACGATATTGCCCATTTGCAGCATACTGGTGCCCAGGCCCTGGGCCGCCAGGCCGCCCCAGCGGTTTTCCCGGAAGCTCATGACGGCGAAGCCCACCATCTGGGCGCAGCAGCCCGCCACGGCGGCGCCTCCGGCCAGGCCCGTGAGGCCCAGGGCGGCGCAGATGGCGGCGGAGGAGATGGGCAGGGTCAGGGCGATGCCGATGACCACCGAGACGATGATGCCCATGAAGAAGGGCTGCAGCTCCGTGGCCCACATGATGGCCATGCCAACGGCACTGGCGGCGGTGCCGATGGGGGCGGCGATAAGGGCCGCCGCGCCGACGCCGAAGAGGATGGTGACAATGGGCGTCATCAAAATGTCGATTTTCGTCTCCTTGCTGACGGCCTTGCCAATCTCCGAGGCGAAGATAGCCACGAACAGCACCGCCAGCGGTCCCCCGGCTCCGCCCATGGCGTTGGTGGCAAAGCCCACGGGGATCAGGGAAAACAGCACCATAGGCGGCGCGTTCAGCGCCCGACCGATGGCCACCGCCATGCCCGGGCCAACCATGGCCGAACACAGGCCGCCGATGGTGTAGCCCACCGCGCCGTCGCTGCTCCCCAGGGTAACGATGATGTCCGTTAAAAACCCGATGTGGAGCTGGGTGCCCAAAGTATTGAGAATGGTGCCCACCAGCAGCGTGCAGAACAGGCCCTGAGCCATGGCACTCATGGCGTCGATGAAGTAGCGCTTGGGGGAGAACACAATGTCCTTGCGCCGCAGGAAGGCGGATACCTTTTCCATAAGTACACCTCAAAACAAAAACGGAGTAGTCAGGTGTCATGACACCCGGCTACTCCATTATATAGACTTTTTCGGTTTTGTCAATCCTCCAGGAGCATTCTCTTGCCGCGCAGGGCCGCCAGCACACGCTGGTATGCGCTCTCGCTGGGGGCGGAGAGCCGGTGGGCGTGGATGCCGTCGGTGAGCAGGCTCAGGGGCTGGGCCTCGCTCTCCTGCATTTTGCGCACGAACTCGTCCACATCGAAGCGGCAGGAGAACTGCAAGGGGGCGGTGATCTCGCCGTAGACCGGGTGCTCCACCGTCACATCCAACACGGTGCAGCCGCCGTCTACCATGGTGTAAAGCTCCTCCCGGGTTTGGCCGGGGGTGTGCTGGCAGACCACCTGGCGCACCAGGCCCTCCTCCGGGGGGATCACATAGCCCCGGGCGGTGGACACGATCTGCACGCCGCCGGCCCGCAGCAGGGCCACATCGCCTACGATGATCTGTCGGCTCACGCCCAAAAGGCCCGACAGGGCCGTGGCGCTGATGGGGGTGTCGGCGTCCCGGAGACGGGACAAAATGGCGTTTCGCCGCTCTTGGGCTGTCATAGGAGGGCTCCTTTCGGTGCAGTTTGGGCGCGGACGGGGCGTCGAGGACGCCGCCCCCTACACGATCACACCATTATACTATATCCAAAACTGCGATACAATAGGGGCCTCAAGAAAAAATCACAGCGCCGCCTGCTGAAGCCGGCGGAATCGCCGCTCACCGATGAATTCCAGCACCGGGGGCAGCAGACACAGGGCCGCCCAGGCCGCGTAGAACAGGCAGGATAGGGGGGTAATGGGCATCATCACCACCCGGGGGGCGAAGCGGATGAGGGTTTGGTCCAGCAGCACGGCCATCATCAAAACGCTCATGAGAGAGCACATTCCGATGACGAAGGTGCGGTCGCGCCCGTCGAAGCGGTACAGGGAGTAGGCGGTGCGGCCCCGGAGGGAGCAGCCCCGGCAGCGCATGGAGTCGGAGGTAGTCACAATGCCCTCGGTGAGCCAGGTGAGCAGGATGCTGCCTCGGCGCAGGGCGTTGCGCATACGCCGGAAAATATTGCCCTGGCCCTTGCCCCGTCCGATGCCCCGCTGGGCCAGCTCAATGCGCTGGCGCTGCTTATTCAGCCGGGGGACCGTGCGCAGGAGGATGGATAAGTACAGGCTTAAATGGGGAGAGACCCGGCCCAGGAGGTAGACGATCTTATCTGTGGTGAACACCGCGTGAACGCAGCCCAGCCACAAGATCACCGCCACGCACACCATGGCCCAGGTGCCGCCGCAGAGAAAGGACTCCAGGGTCACGCGGTTGCCGATGAAGTTCACCCCCAGCACCGTGAGGCCGAAGTGGTGGTACGACCCGTACCACAGGGAAAACAGCAGCGCAAAGGGCAGCAGCCCCAGCCCCGGGATCAGGGCCCGGAGGCCCCGGAGCTTCAGCAGGTACAAAAAGGCGCACACATAGCTGAGGCAGAGAAAAACCGGCTGGCGGAACAGGATGGTCCCCGTGAGCACCGCCGCAAAATACAGAAGATTGATGGCCGGATGATAGCGTGCAAATTCCATAATATCAAGGCTCCATCATGCCGTATTTGATTTGGATGCGCTGCAGCCGGTCCAAAAGGGGCTTGCCGAACAGCAGCATGGTCAGGGCCACCGCCGTGCCGTGTACACAGTTCACCGGTACGCCTGCCAAATAGACAGACAGGGCCGAGGGGGTGCTGAACCCGGCCATGAAGAAGGTGGAGGTGTCCAGCAGCGGGCCCACCACCAGGAGGATGCAGAGAAACCCGAACACCGTCAGGCCCAAAATGTCCTTCCAGCCGCCTTTTTTCCAGGCCCGGGGGGACTTTTTCAGGATCCCCCACAGGGCGAACAGGCCCGCCAGCATCCCGCCGATGCCGTAGGCGAACATCTGCCACGGGGTCCAGGGCCCCTGGCCGAAGATGAAGTTGCTGGCAAAGCCGCTGATGGCCCCGCAGAGAAAGCCCGCCTCCGGGCCGAAAGCAATGCCCGTGAGCATGACGATGGCCAGCATGGGCTTGAAGTGGGGCACGAAGCTGAAGGCCGCCCGGCTGGCTACCGCCAGGGCGCAGAGCACCGCCAAAATGACCAGCTCCCTTGCCTGGGGCTTGCGGCTCTCAAAGTGCAGGAAAAAGGCGGCGATGGTCAGGACGATGATGGTCAGGCCCGAGAGGTAGAAGCTCTGGTTCAGGCGGGTGAAAAGCACCACCGCCAGGGGCACCAAAAGGATCATAATAGCCAGGCTCAGCCAAAAGCGCCAGTTTGTTTTTTTCGTGTTCATGTTAAGTGATTCTCCTTCATCAGGGACACTACATCCTCCGCCGTCACCGCCTGGGGGAACAGGTGGCGGCTCATGCGGTTGGCGGCGGTGGTGTAGAAGCTGTTTTGGGCGAAGAAGCGCCGGGGGGTGTTGGTGGTGAGGAGCTGGCCGTCGAAGAACATGGAGACGCTGTCGGCGTACTCCGCGCAGAACTCCACATCGTGGCTGACCATAACGATGGTCACGCCCTGCTGGCGCATCAAACGGTGCAGAAGCTGGGCCAGCTGGCGCTTAAAGAAGCTGTCGAGGCCCTTGGTGGGCTCGTCCAGCAGCAGGAGCTTCGGCTCCGTCAGCAGCACCTTCGCCAGGGCAGAGCGCTGCTGCTCGCCGCCGGAGAGGTCGTAGGGGTGGTGGCCCAGCAGGGCGGTGATGTCGCACAGCCGGGCCATATCATCTATGTGTTGGTCCTTATCCGGGCAGGAGGCGGGAAGCATTTCCTCCAGGTCCTCCCGAACGGTTTTCTTCACGAACAGGCACTGGGGGTCCTGGGGCAGCATGGCAAGCCGTCCGTGGAACAGGTCCTTGCACTTGGCTGTGTCCTGGCCGTCTATGCGCACCTTGCCCCGGTAGGGCTTGCAGATGCCGCAGATGGCCTTGAGGGTGGTGGACTTGCCTGTGCCGTTGCCGCCCACGATGGAAAAGAGGGTCCCCCGGGGCACCCGGAAGCTAACGCCCTTGAGAATGTCGGGGCTGTCCTTTTCGTAGCGGAACCAAATTTCCTTGACCTCCAGGGCCGGGTCCTTAATTTCCTCCGGCAGCTCCGGCTGGGGGGGCAGGGTGTCGCGGACTTCCTTGCCTGCGGCCTTTTCCGTGAGCCAGCTGCGGCCCTCCCGCACCGTCAGGGGGGAGGCGGCGCCCGTCTCGCCCGCGCCGTAGAAAATGCGCACCGGGGCGGGCATGGCGGTGAACATGTCGCTTTTTTGGGTGTAGAGGAGCTGACCCACCTTCTTGGGCTCGTCATCGGCCAAAATGCGGCCATTTTCCATGACCACGCAGCGGTCGGCGGCGTGAAAAATGTCCTCTAAGCGGTGCTCGGTGATGAGCACGGTGGTGCCCAGCTCCCGGTTGATCTTCTTCACGGTGTTGAGAAAGTCCGAGGCGGCGATGGGGTCTAATTGGCTGGTGGGCTCGTCCAAGATCAGCACCTTCGGCTGCATAGCCATGATGGAGGCCAGGTTCAAAAGCTGCTTCTGCCCGCCGGAAAGCTCCGCCACATCCCGGTGAAACCAGCCCTGAATGCCGAAATAGCTGGCCATTTCCGCCACCCGCAGGCGCATGGTCTTTTGGTCGCAGCCCAGGCTCTCCAGGCCGAAGGCCAGCTCGTGCCAAACCTTGTCGGTGACGATCTGGCTGTCGGGGTTCTGCATGACGAAGCCAATTTCAGAGGATTGCTTGCGCAGGTCCGCCTGGTCCAGGGGCGCGCCGTCGTAGAGAATGGTCCCGGTGCGGTTTCCGTGGGGGGTGAGGACGGTCTTCAGGTGGCGCAGAAGGGTGGTCTTGCCGCTGCCGGACTTGCCGCACAGGGCGATGTATTCCCCCTGCTCCACTTGCAGGGAAACCTCCCGCAGGGAGGGGTGCTCCGGGTCCGTGGGGTAGGAAAAGGTCAAATTTTCAATCGCAAACTGTGCCATAGGATAGCCTCCCGAATGGAATAAAAGGTGGGGATCAGTAAAAGGGCCGCGTAGGCCGCAAGGCCCAGGATGGGCCGAAAACCCTTGACCGGGGCCAGGGACAGAGCCGGATAAAAGACCGCCTCAGCGCTGCCCTGGGCGGCGGCGAAAATGACGGCGGCCAAGGCCACGAGGATAAGCCCCATAATGAGCCAGTCCCGCCCGGTGAAGCGGTAAATTTGAAAGGTGGTGCGCTTGCCCTCGACGCCGTAGCCCCGGCAGCGCATGGAGTCGGCGGTGACGATGCTGCCCTCCAAAGCCCAGCCGGAGAGGGCCATGAGCACCTCCATGCCGCCCTGTATCTTCTCTTTCCGGGTCCCGGCGGCACTGCGGCCAATGCACTTGCGGGCCCCGGCGATCTGCTTGCCCTTGCGCCAGTAGCCGGGTATCAGCCGCAGCACCATCACCAGCACCAGAGAAATGGCCGGGATCACCGCGCCGAACAGGCTGGTAAATTTGTCGGAGGTCATAACGATGCCGCCGCAGAGAAACCACAGGCTCACCGCCGCGAACATAAGCCCCGCGCAGATACCGTAACTCAGCGCCTGCCAGGTGTAGGGCTGGCCAAAGAGGTGGAAGAGAACGGTGTCGCCCAGGGTGTTAAAAATCGGGTTCACCGCCGCAATCAGCACCAGGGCCGTGAGCAAAAAGGCAAAGGTCTTGCCGCAGCGCCCCCTTCGCAGGGCGGCGTAGTAGGCCCCGCCGCACAGCAGGGACGCCAGCAGGTACGCCGGGTGGAACAGCACCACCGTCAGCACGATGGCCGCCGCGAAAAACAGGAAATTCACCGCCGGGTGGCAGCGGGAAAACACATCATAGTCTTGCAGCGCCATCGCCTCCTTTGCCTAAAATTTTGCGGTCGTGGGACGGCTCAGTCCTCCCAGGAAGGCGCGCCCACATCGGTGCCCAGGCCCTTGCAGGTGTAGGCCCACACGATGGTGTCGCCATCGGCCAGCTCATATTTAGAGCAGCCGTAGTTGGGGAACCAGCCGTTCACCTTGTACATCCAGCCGGACTGCTGTCCGCAGCTGAACTCATACAGGTTGTTGATGCCCTCCACATAATAGCTGTCGTACATAGGCGTAAAGCTATACTCCAGCTGGATGCTGTATTTGTCGCAAACGCGCTTGAGCACATCGAACACCGTCTCCCCCTCGCTGAAGGTGACAGTGGTGGTGGGCAGAATGGTGCCGCTGTCGGGCACAAATTCGTCCAGTCCCTCTTTCAGGTCGCCCATGTTATTGAGAATGGTGTCGCAGCGAATTTCAATGGTGCAGGTGTACTGGGACTTCTCCGCGGGCTTTTTGGAATCATCGGGCTTGGTCGTGTCGTCGGGCTTCGTAGAGTTGTCCGGCTTGGTGGTGGAGCTGTCAGACTTGGAGGAGCCATCGGGCTTCGTGGTGTCCGAGGGCGTGGTGGCGCCGGTGTTATCCTTGCTGCCCGTGGAGCTTTCAGCGGACTTCTCCGCCTCAGGCTTGATGGGCTCGGCGATAACATTGCGGCTCTCCAGCACGGACTTCACCTCGTCCGCGCCGCAGACCATGTCCTCCTGGCTGCCCAGCATACACTCCAGGGCAAAGGAGCTGAGGGCCTTCAGGTCCAGGTTCTGCACAGAGAGGTCCGTGCCCACATAGCTGCCGGTCTTCCCGGCGGCAAAGGTGTTGGTGCCGTCGCTGACGGAGCCGCCCAGCACATACACGGTCTCCGAGCCCGTGCGCACGGTGCACACCAGCACGGCGTTTTGCAGCTTGGCGCTGTGGGCACCGTAGTGCAGCGTCACGGGGGCGTCGCCCGCCTGGCAGAAAGCCTCGCCCGTCACCAGGCGCACCTGCATGTCCTCCGGCTGGGCGGAGACGATCTCCAGCTTCGCCCCCTGGGAGAGCACCAGGTCGCACTGGTTCACCTTGGCGGACACATAGCCGCTGGTGACGGAGATGGTGTCGCCCTCCCGGAGCTGGGTCTCGCCGGAAAGCTCCGAGGCGATGCCGCTGCGGGTGAGGTTGGAAAGACCCTTGCGCACCGTGGCGGTGATGGCCGTGGTGTCTCCCTCCGGGGCGGGCTTATCGAACCAGCCCAGGTGCCGCCCGGCGAAAAACACGGCCAGGGCCGCGATGACCGCGATGGCGGCGATCATGAGAGTGTTGTAAAGTGTTTTCTTTTTAATCTTCATTTTTTCTCCTTTCCGGGGCAAAAGAAAAGCCCCCAAAGTGGGGGCAAAACGATTCTGTATCGACCTTTGGGCATCCCCCAAGAGCCACGGGCCGCCTGAACCGGGGAATGTATTCCGGCTCCGGACGCCCTGTGCCGAACCCTTCTCGGAGCTATGCTCCAATGGCTTCGACGGCTCATGTCCGTCTACGGCGGCTTGGTACCGCTGGGATTGACCCATTCCGTTCCGTCAGTTCTAATCACATAGTATACCATAAGTTTCGGTGCGACGCAACCGTCAATCTTCGCTGTTTTTCGACTTTTCCTGCGCTTTTTCGTGGCGGCGGCATACGCTGCGGTAAATCAGCAGCCCCACCAGGGACAAAAGCAGCGTCCCGCCGAATACCAGGGCGGCGAAGAGGTAGCTTTTCCCGCCCAGGGCGCTGCCCCCCACGGTGGAGGTGAGCACCGACGGCAGCCGTCCCACGGAGCACAGCAGCAGCCAGGTGCCCCAGCGGATGTCCGTGAGCCCGGCGAAGTAGCAAAGCAGGTCCTTGGGGGTGCCGGGGACGGTGAAAATGAGCCAAAAGAGGAAATTGCGCTTGGGGGAGCTTTTGAGAAAATGCAGTTTTTCCAGCTTCTCCGGCGGGAAGAAAATTTCCACCATGGGCTGACCCAGCTTGCGCACCAGCCAAAACACGATGACGCTGCCTAAAAACAGCCCCAGCAGGCACAGAATGCTGCCCCACACCCCGCCGAAGGCGTAGCCGCCGCAAATCTCCAGGGGCTCACCTGGGATGATGGCCACCACCACCTGGAGCATGCACATGCCCACATAGGCGGCCTTGCCCCATATCCCCAGGCTGTCCACCAGCGCACGAAACCGCTCCGGTTCCTTGGCAAAGCGCACCATAGGCCGCCCCACGAACCAAAACACCGCCAGCGACAGGAGAATAAAGAGGATCAGGGCGGCCAGGGCGGCGGTCTTTTTCTGTTTTTGGGTGAGGGTGGGCTTCTTGGGCATACTTGCCTCCTTGGGGTGGTTCCGATCTGTTTTTCCTTAGTATACCATAGATTACCACGGAAATATAAATATTCCGTGAATAAAATAGGAAGGAAATGTCACATTTTCGGGGCGGGACACATTTTATTTGACAAATGCCCTTTAGACTTATTATAATAGGTTAACATAAATTGGAAGCATCCATAAAGGAGAATTATATGGACATTTTTGAAAAATGCTATGCCCCGTCTCTTGCCACTGAACTGCAGGAAAAGGGCGTCTACCCCTACTTCCGCGCCCTGCAATCCCGGCAGGATGTGGAGGTGATGATGGAGGGCAAGCGCCGCATTATGCTAGGGTCCAACAACTACCTGGGCCTCACCACCGACCCGGAGGTCATCGAGGCGGGCGTGCGCACCATGGAAAAGTACGGCACAGGGTGCAGCGGCTCCCGGTTCCTCAACGGCACCCTGGAGCTGCACCTGGAGCTGGAGGAGGCCCTGGCGAAGTTCCTGCATAAGGAGGCGGTCATCACCTTCGGCACGGGCTTTCAGTCCAATGTGGGCATCATCAGCGCCCTGGTGGGACGGCACGACTATGTGATCTGTGACCGGGAAAACCACGCCTCCATCTACGCCGGCTGCCAAATGAGCTACGGCAAAATGCTCCGCTACCGCCACAGTGACATGGAGGACCTGGAAAAGCAGCTTCAGCGTGTGCCCGAGCAGAACGGAGCCCTCATCGTCACCGACGGCGTTTTCTCCATGGGCGGCGACATTGCCAAGCTCCCGGAAATTTGCGCCCTGGCGAAGAAGTACGGGGCCCGGGTCATGGTGGACGATGCCCACGGCCTGGGCGTCCTGGGCGAGGGTGGCCGGGGCACGGCCAGCCACTTCGGCCTGGAGGACCAGGTGGATGTGTACATGGGCACCTTCTCCAAGTCCCTGGCGTCCCTGGGCGGCTACATGGCGGCTTCCAAGGTGGTCACGGAGTTCGTGCGCCACGCCTCCCGGCCCTTTATTTTCTCGGCGTCCATTCCCCCGGCCAACTGCGCCACGGCTTTGGCGGCCCTCAAAAAACTGGAGCAGCACCCGGAGCTGTCGGAGCGTCTGCGGGACCTGAGCCTCTACGCCCGCAAGGGCTTCACGGACCGGGGCCTGAAGATCCGCGAGTCGGCCCTCACCGCGCCCACGCCCATTATCCCCATTTACACCTACGAGACTATGCGCACCCTGGACGCGGCCCAAAAAATTTACGAGCGGGGCGTGTATGTGAACCCCACCCTGCCCCCCGCCACCCCGGAGGGAGAGTGCCTGCTGCGCACCAGCTACATGGCCACCCACACCGAGGCCCTGCTGGACGAGGCCATGGACATTATGGCGGAGGTGCTGCTGCATGAGTAAGATCGCTGTGGTCACAGGGGGGACCTCCGGCATCGGACGGGAAACCGCCCTGTACCTGGCAAAAAACGGCTGCACGGTGTATGAGCTGAGCCGCCGTGAAGAGGGCGTGGAGGGCCTACGCCACATCCGCGCCGATGTGACGGACGAGGAATCCGTCCGCCGGGCCGTGGAGCAAATTTTGCAGGAGGCCAGGCGCATCGACATTCTGGTGAATAACGCGGGCTTCGGCATCAGCGGAGCCGTGGAATTTACGGATACCGAGGAGGCAAAGCGCCAGTTTGAGGTGAATTTCTTCGGCATGGTGCGCATGAACCGGGCGGTCATCGCCGCTATGCGCAGCCAGGGCAGCGGACGCATCGTGAATCTCAGCTCCGTGGCGGCCCCGGTGCCCATCCCGTTCCAGACCTACTATTCCGCGTCCAAGGCGGCCATCAACTCCTATACCATGGCCCTGGGCAATGAGCTGCGGCCCTTCGGCATCACCGTCTGCGCCGTAATGCCCGGCGACATCCACACCGGCTTCACCGCCGCCCGCCACAAGGTGGGGGAGGGGGACGAGATTTACTCTGGCCGTATCAGCCGCTCCGTAAAGCGCATGGAGCACGATGAGCAAACCGGCATGGACCCGGCCAAGGCCGGGGCTTTCGTGGGCAAGGTGGCCCTGAAAACCGGCCACAAGCCCCTCTATACCATCGGCTTTGCCTATAAAGCGGCGGTGTTCCTGACCAAAATTCTCCCCGCCCGGACCCTGAATTGGCTTATCGGAAAAATCTATGCTTCGTAAAAAATTACGTAAAAAGAGCCTGCCTCCCGATGTTGGGGGACAGGCTTCTGAGTTGGGAGCTTGTCCCTGCCCTTTATACGGGAAGATTTTCTTTCACCGCACGGTGGCGACGGCTGTGTCCTGGGTAAAATTGGGAATGTTGTAAAGCACAAGCACCTGGGTAATGCCGTTTTCTGCAATATAGTCCGTCACGGAGTCCTTGAAGAAGCGCGGGTCGATGAGGTGGGTCTCGGAATAGTCGTCGATGACAAACTGCGAAAAGCAGTTGGCGTAGGAATCCTTCAGAATCAGCAGCTTGCCCTCTCCGCTGCCGGAGACCACGGTGGTGGACTGGTTGGAATTCAGGAATGTAGCGTACTGGTCTTTGCCGCTGAGATATTTCCGCTCGTAGATACTGTGGGTCACATAGCTGCCGCTGTTGTAGCTGACGGTGTGGGGGAGCATTCTGTAATAGGCGGTGATGGTGTCGTAGGAAGCAAAGGGGTCGTTGACCTTGTTATAGGTGGTGCCGCGGAAGTTGTCGCACAGGGTTTGGCTCTGCCAGGCGGAAAGGGGCTTGGCTGTCTTGCCCTGGGTCTGCTGCCAGGCGGCATAGCAGTAGTAGGCGCCGAGGCTTGTGAAATGATGGTCGGTCTTGTAGTAGATGTATTCATCCTTATGTTCCGCCAAAATATCGAACACATTCACGGTGTCCAATCCCTGCGCCCTGGCAAAGTCCATCAGCGCCTTCTGATCAAGACTTGGCGCATAGGCAGGCAGCTTATCCGAAAGCGTTTGCGCTGCTGTGGGAACCAACATCACCTGCATCGAGATGCCCGCAGCTTTCAGGGATTCCGATAATTTTGTAAGAGCCTCAATGTTGGCTGCAAATTGTTTTTGATTATAACTGGTAAAAGCATCAATAAGATAGCCGTCCTTGCCAAAATAGACACCTGAAATTTGAGTTTTTCCGCTGAGTCGCTCGGTCAAGGTCTTGACGGTAATCCAACCGTCCCGCAGAGGGAACTGGTCGGAAAGATATTTTTCAATCTCCGTTCCCATTTTACCGCTGGGAAAATCAGAAATGGAAATTGCGTCTTTCTGCGTCAGCGTACGCTTTTCACTTTCAGAGTAATATTTATCCGGCACGAAGAACCCAGAGAGAACGCCGACCGCTAAAAGCAGGCAAAATACAGAGGTAATGATTTTATTGCGCATTTCGGCATTCCCCCTTAAAAACGAAAATACAAAAACGGGTTATACGATCCGCTGATGAGATAGGCCACGGACAGACCTACCACAGCGACCATGCCGGTGACATCGGCGGTAGCCATCAATCCTGTGCTGCATTTCTCATTCAGCTTGTGATAGAGCTTTGTGCCGAGAGGCGTAGCCGCAACAGCACACAGCAGGAGCAGCGGCAAGTAGGACAGCAGCTGATAGAGGGCTGCGGAATTACAGAAGGTCGCTCCGCCGAAGAGAACTTTGAAAAAAGTCCAGCCCTTTCCGATGTCCTCAAAGGCGAACAGCACCCAGCCCAGAGCCACACAAAAAAGCGTATAGAGATGCCCCACGATCGCAGGCGCTTTCTTGAATCTATCCAACAGGAAGAACTTCTCGAAGATCAGAAGCACCCCATAAAACACGCCCCACAGCACATAGTTCCAGCTGGCCCCGTGCCAAAAGCCGGTGAGAAGCCACACGATGGCAATGTTCCGCAGCTGAATGGCAAGCCCTTTTCGGTTGCCGCCCAGGGGGATATACACATAGTCCCGGAACCAAGTCCCCATTGAGATATGCCAGCGCCGCCAAAATTCCGTGACGCTCTTAGAGCAATAGGGATGGTCGAAGTTTTCGAGGAAGTCGAAGCCGAACATCTTTCCCAGACCGATGGCCATATCCGAGTAGCCGGAAAAGTCGAAATAAATCTGAAAAGCAAATGCGATGATCCCAAGCCATGCCGAAACGACCGTCCAATCGCTTGCTTTGGAAATCGTGCTCCATAATAGCCCGATGTTGTTGGCAAGCAGGACTTTCTTTCCCAGTCCGCAGACAAAGCGCTTGACCCCTTCTCCGAATTTGTCAAAGGAATGGGTGCGTTCATCGATTTGATCGGCAATGGTCTGATAACGCACGATTGGCCCGGCAATCAGCTGTGGGAACAGGGAGACATACGCGCCAAAGGAAATAATATTTTTCTGTACTTTGGCATCGCCCCGGTAGACATCGATGGTATAGCTCATCGTCTGGAAGGTATAGAAGGAAATGCCGATGGGCAGAGGCAGATTCAAAAGTGGAATACTGCTGCCAAAGATGCTGTTTACCGTGCCAATGAGAAAGTCCGTGTACTTAAAGAGACACAAGAGGCTCAGGTTCACGATCACGGACACCAGCAGCCCGATTTTTGCTTTTGGTGTTCCCCTGAACTTCTCCACCGCCCGACCGCAGCAGTAGTCGAGAACGGTGGAGAAGATCATCAGTCCGACATAGACCGGTTCGCCCCACGCATAAAACAGCAGGCTGAACACAAAGAGGATCGCATTTTTCGCTTTTTTCGGAACGAGGAAATACACCAACAGCACGCAGGGCAGAAACCACAGCAAAAATGTCAGACTGGAGAAAACCATAGCTTAACCCTCAATAAAGCCGTTGGTTTTCTCGTCATCCTCGGGGGCAATTAGACCGCCGTTGTTTCCGTCGTCCTCGGGAACGACTGCCAAGTTTTTCGGCAGTGTGCCAAACACGCTCTTAATTGCCTCATCGATCTTGGCGTATTCGGAAACTGCCAGCTTGTTTTCGGCTTCACTGTCCTCACCGTCGTAGCTTGCACCGGCGAGAATATACATTACATAGTTTCCACTCTGATAAATTCTTGCGTTCAAGACCTTGGCCGTACCAAACGGATACTGACGGATATAATCAACCATCTGTGCGTAGCTTGTGTTCAATGATTTTACGGCTTCATCGGCATATCCATCCTTGACCTTAAGGATGATGACCGTGTCAGGATTTACGCTGCTGACAGAGTTCTGTTTAGCAACATAGCTCTCAATTTTGGAAAGATCCAGCCCAAGAGTGTTTTCCAGATAGTCCTTCTGCGCATCCGTGTCACACAGGTAGTTGTCTTTTCCGAGAGCCTCAGCAATTTTCTGCTCGATCTCGGCGGGCGTTGCGGTGGTGGTCGTGCTTCCTTTGTCCCCGTCGTTATTCTTATTGCTGTTTGAACCACAGGCGACAAGGCTGAATACCATTACAATGGAAAGAAAAATCAGTACAAGTTTTTTCATGATAAGTAGGCTCCTTTTGCTATCATTATTTTAGAAGCATCTCGGTTTTGCTCGTACGCTGCGCCGCCGTTCTTTGCGCTTCTATATGTATAACGACTGAGCAAAGAAAAATGTCGGAAGAATTTCAAAAAATTCTTCCGACATTTTTTGCTTGTGGTAATCGTTTGGTTTTTAATGGGTAAATGCGTTGTAAACAGCGGTCACCTCATCGCCAGTTGCCCCGTCTGTTCCATAAAGGCAGTAGTTCACTTTACCGTTTGTCCAGGTCATTTTATAATAAGTTTCAAAATCGCCGCCGATCGTATAGAGAGTGGCGTTATTCTTTGCATCGATATTCTCAGCTTCCATCTGTTTTCCTGTTAAACCTGAGAAATTCCCGTCTTGCGCTGAAGCTCTGGCTTCAAAGGTTTTTCCGTTCATCACAAAATGTATTGACGCAATCTCTTCGTCAATAATCGTGTAAGAAATGTCAGTTGCGTCTGCCGGAGCCTCGAAAGTAATACCGATTTCTTTGAATGCGTCGGCGTTTTCAACCTCTACAAATGGGTTTCCACCCAGTAAATTTGAATCATCCGGTGTCGTTGGCGCAGTTCCGGGAATAAATCGTGTTATTCCAATCACCAGCAGACAAAAACAAGCGGCAATAGGCAGCGCATAGCGCACAAATGAAATTCTTTTCTTTTTCGGCTCGGCAGGCTTTTCCACCGGAGCTGCCTGCTGTGCTTTTTTCATAATATTCTGATACATCCGCTCTTTCGCACCGGCTTCCGGCTCGATAGCGTCGATGGATTCTTTGATTTTCTTTTCACTCACGGCTCAAACCCTCCTATCTGCCGCCTGAGTAACTCTCTCGCTTCCCGCAAATGATTGCGGATCGTAGATGGCGGCTTTTTGAGCATAACGGCAATCTCGTCCGTTTTGTAATTCATATAGTAATGCAGATAAATGACATCCTTGTATTTTGTGGGCAGGGCTTTGACGGCCTCCAGGGTCTCATCGATGTGCGGGGTATTCTCGCCCGGAACTTCGGGGGCTTCGTCCAGGGGCGCTACCTGCTTGTGCCACCAGTGCTTTAATCGGTCCTTGCAGAGGTTTATGGCCGTGACGGTGAGCCACTTTTTCTCGTGGTGCTCGTCGGCAAAGACCATGTCACCGGCCAGGACCTTGACGAAAACATCCTCGGTGCAGTCCTCGGCCTCCGCTTGGTTTTTCATATAGGTGAAGCAGAGGCGATACACCAGCTTGTAATTCCGTTCATAGAATGTCTCGAACCATTCGCCCGTACGCTGCGAATTTTCCGGCATATTCTTTTCCTCCTGTATGTATAACGATCGGGGGCGCGATTTTGTCGGGTGATCTTGGATTTTTATTATAACATATTTTGGGCGAGGGTGCTATGGTTTTGACCGGGCCGGGCACAGAATAAAAAAGAGGGCAGTCCGTGGGGGCTGCTGCTCTTGTCAAGTAAAAGTAGACACTAAAAAGAGAATATCTACAGGAAGCCCGGTTCGGTTTTGTACTGAACGGGGCATTTATAGCCCAAAGCAGCCGCTGGACGCTGGTTGTTGAAGAAATAGACATATTATTACAACAACGAACGAATATCTCTAAAATTAAAAGGAATGAGCCCGGTGCAATGCCGAACTCATTCAAAAGTAAGTTAATATTTGATCCCTGTCTAAACCTTGGGGTTTACTTCACTTTTGTGAGTGTCTACTTTCATTTTGCAGGTGCAAGGAAACTAAATCCTCTGTCATTTTTCATTGTGATTATCGGTGCTTATTTCCCGGCCAAGGCGCGCTCCAGCCAGATAGCGCCCACATCCATGGCGGCGTACAGGCTGTCCTTTTCGGTCTTTTTCACCACGCGGTCCCGGCTTTTTAGGTCCGGGGCGGTGAGCTGCAATTGCACGGACACGCGGGTGGCTACCTCCATGTCCTTTTCCTTTTTCGTCTCCAAAATTTGCAGCATCACGATATACTCGTCGGCCATGCTGCCGTAATAGATCAGGTTATCCACCCGCCGCAGGGGGTGATTTTTATAAACAAGGCCCTCGCCCTTCTTCACTTCTGCCATAGTTTCCAGCTCCTTTTTCCAAAACTTACACCTTATCATAACACATGGGCGGGGGTCTGTCAAATCCCCGGAAAAAACGGACTGCGCAGAACGCAGTCCGTTCAGTCTGTCAAAGACCCCCCGCTTTCGCTGCGTGAAAGCGGGGGATTTCTTGCAGTTCGGGGAAAAACA
>CAVJNL010000038.1:0-16807 GCA_963650985.1 Clostridium sp. CAG:413 | reverse complement strand
CCCATCGGAGTTTTTTCAATCTAAAAGTGTTGCACTTGCTTGACAATCTGCCGGACGGACGCAGAGGTGTCCGTCCCTTTTTAGGTGCTTAGAAATAATGTGTACAATTTTAATATTTGTCCGATTTCTTCCCATTACAGGATTTGCAGAGCATTTGGCAATTATCCGGCGTTGTTTGCCCACCCTTGCTCCAGGGCTTTATGTGATCGCCTTCCATTTCCTCAAATTCAAAATGCTCTTTACAGACGGGGCAAATTCCATTTTGCCTGCTGTATGCAGCCAGCTTGTCTCGCTTTTCAAATGCTCGCAGATTGAGCAACCTACCTGCAAACGGGTCTGTATCACGGCAAAGCAAAAACTCATAGATACCTTTGGATTTCTGCACCTCATCATCTTCGTGCAGCCGCTTTACTTCTGCGGCCATGACTGTGGAATTATAGGACCCGTTGTGGTATTTATTGTAAAGGTGACACCAATCCAGCCCTTTCATGTCCGAGTAGTATTTGGGGAAGATTTTCTCACACCAATCAATAACATCCTGGAAATACTGCCACAGTTCATCTGCATCGGCATCGGACTTGTGCAGCGCCATATATTCGGTGATTTCGGAAATATTCTGGTATTCACAAATGCCGCGCAGAGCTTTTTCCAACAATTCTTGTCTGTTCGGGTCGCCTGTAATATATTTGTCCGATTTCAGCTTTGCGGCGCACTTGCGCTTGGAAAAATGCTGCTTGGCATCCGAAAGCCATTCCCCGGTATAGACAGAATTCCGCAGCTCTTGATCCGTTAATTTTACTCCGGCAATGTTGACGACCTTAAACCAGTCCAGTTTTTCGGATTCTTCTCCCTCGCAGATATAAACCATGAATTCATAGTTCATGATTGCATTATATTTATTATCCGGCAAGGCGTCCCAATAATATTTTTTTCCATCCAATGTAATGGAAAATTGATGCTTCAAATACTGCATGACAGATAAGGTCCGTTGCTGACCATCCAATACCTCGTATTTGTCAGTTCCGACCTTGACCCAATACATGACATTCAAGGGAAAACCCTTTAATACGGTGTGAATAACGGATTCTGCCTGCTCGTTATCATAGACAAATTCCCGCTGATAGGGTGGACGAATTGCAAGTCTGCCACCATAAGCGAAAACACCGTCATCGCCATTGTCAACATAGCTATCAAAAATTTCCCTGACTTTGATTCGCTTTGGCTCTATTTTCATTCGCTTATCCTCCTTTTGATTAAGATGCGGGGATAGACACTTAACAAATACCCATCAATATTATCTGCTGTATAGTATACCTTGTTGACAGGCCGGGCTTCTACAAGAATTGCGGCGCGTGTGTTAACTTTGCCGCCGCCCTGTGTGCTGCCGTCCTGATTATGCTGGACGGCATTTTTATAAAGGGCGGTCATTGCATAGTCAACGGTTGTTCCTAATGTAATTCCCAATATTTCAAACTGGTCGGGGTTGTACTTGTCCAAAAATGTAATCGGGACACCCATGATCCCATTACATCTTTCGCCTGATAACGATTCGGTCATACAACCGTCTGTATCTTGCGTTTGATGACGATTCTGTCGTAGAGGCAGCGGTAGAGAGGCTGAGAGATCGAGAGGTCTCTCTCTCTCTCTCTCTCTCTACTTTAATAGATTGTGAACGGCTCTCGGGCAAATAGAAACGAACACCGCCAGACACATAGCTTCCTTTAGGCGCAATTTCTGACATGGGTTTCCCCATCCATCGGCTTGCCCCAATGATTTCAAATTGTTCGGGGTTATGCTTGTCCAGGTAGGTTATAGGGACACCGATTTCTTCAAAATAGTCGCAGGGGATATCGGCGACACGCGACACCTCTATTGCATTGTAATTTGCATAACGGGGATATTCTTCTTCGTTTCCCCAATAGTGTTTATAGAGTACAAGTTTCTCATGGCGCTTATCATGGTCAAGATTTGTATACCAGCATATATTTCCCATTGAACGCCATTTTTGCCCGTGTCCATCTACCCAATATCTTGTTGCACGAGGCTCATAACTGTCTGGCACTGTGAATGCCATATCTCCAGACTTAAAGCCGAGCCACAGTTTATTCTCTTTGATAAGGGGAAAAATTTCCTTGTAGGTAACTGCATTTTGGCTACCGATTATCAAGAACTCCTTTTTATATTGCATAAGTTGTGCAACATATTCCCTAAACAGGCTGAATGGCGGGTTGGTTACCACAATATCTGCTTGTTTAAGATACTCGATACACTCCTCTGACCGAAAATCACCGTCACCTTTCAGCTTCTTTACCCCGCGTTTTTTGGACTTCAAAAGCGCATCAATATCTTCATCGGAAACGCCACGGCCATTTGCCATGGGGACTTCAAAAATATCCATAACATAGCCGCAGTCCCGAGCGACTGGTTCGTTATTGTCATCAAATAGAGAAAGCTGCTGGCCTATCACAGGGGATGTGCCGTATGAGGTGCAAATCAAGCGTTTTAGGCCCAAATAGTTAAAGTTCCGCAGGAAAAACTTGCAGAAGTTGCTTTCAAACGGATCGTCACAGTTACAGAGAACAGTTTTACCCTTAAAGTGCTGTTCGTAATGGTTTAGCTCGTTCTGTATATCTTCATATTGCGTGTAAAATTCGTCTTTCTTGGCGTCCTTGGCTTTGTGCAAATTTTCGTTCTTTGCCATCAGTCTTTCCCCCATTGCTGTCTATTCGACTATTTTCTATATTATAATACAAGCTGGAGAGAACGGCAAGAACTTATTTCGTTCCGTAGGGGGCGGCGTCCTCGACGCCCCGCTTGCACCCCCTCCGTAGGGGCGACCCCTCGCGGTCGCCGACTTTATCGACATCTACGAAAACAGCTTCCAATAAAAACCCCAAGGCGGCACACTTCCGTGTGCCGCCTTGCTTCATGCCTTGGCAATTGACTTTTCAGGGAATTAGTACATTCCGCCCATGCCGCCCATGTCGGGTGCGGGGGCTGCGGGTGCGGGTGGCTGGGGCTTGTCGGCCACCAGGGACTCGGTGGTCAGCACCATGCCGGAGACGCTGGCGGCGTTCTCCAGAGCGGAGCGGGTCACCTTGGCCGGGTCCACAATGCCGCTGGCGATCATGTCGCAGTATTCCTCCTTGTAGGCGTCGAAGCCGTAGCCGTTCTTGCCGGAGGAGCGGACCTTCTCCAGGATCACGGAGCCGTCCAGGCCCGCGTTGGCCGCGATCTGACGGATGGGCTCCTCCAGAGCCTTAGCCACGATCTGCACGCCGGTCTTTTCGTCGCCATCCACCTGGTCCAGCAGAGCGGTGACGGCGGGGATGGTGTTCACATAGATGGTGCCGCCGCCAGCCACAATGCCCTCTTCCACAGCGGCCTTGGTGGCGTTCAGCGCGTCCTCGATGCGCAGCTTCTTCTCCTTCATCTCCGTCTCGGTGGCAGCGCCCACCTTGATAACGGCCACGCCGCCGGCCATCTTAGCCAGGCGCTCCTGCAGCTTCTCCTTGTCGTACTCGCTGGTGGTCATGCCGATCTGGCTGCGGATCTGCGCCACGCGGTCGGCGATGGCCTGCTTGTCACCGGCGCCGTCCACAATGATGGTGTTCTCCTTGGTCACCTTCACCTGGCGGGCGCGGCCCAGCATGTCAACGGTGGCATCCTTCAGCGTCAGACCCAGCTCCTCGCTGATGACCTGGCCGCCGGTGAGGATGGCGATGTCCTGCAGCATTTCCTTGCGGCGGTCGCCGAAGCCGGGGGCCTTCACGCACACCACATTCAGCGTGCCGCGCAGACGGTTCACGATCAGGGTGCTCAGGGCCTCGCCCTCCACATCCTCGGCGATGATGAACAGCTTCTTGCCCGCCTGCACCAGCTGCTCCAGCAGGGGCAGGATCTCGGAAATGACGGAGATTTTCTTGTCGGTAATGAGGATGTAAGCGTCGTCAATGACGGCCTCCATCTTCTCGGTGTCGGTGACCATGTAGGGGGTGATGTAGCCCCGGTCAAACATCATGCCCTCCACCACTTCGCTGTAAGTCTCAGCGGTCTTGGACTCCTCAATGGTGATAACGCCGTCGGCGCTGACCTTCTCCATAGCCTCGGCAATGAGCTTGCCGATGAAGGCGTCGCCGGAGGACACGGTGCCGACCCGGGCGATGTCGTCGGTACCGTTGACCTTCTGGCTCTGGGCGTGGATGGATGCCACGGCGGCGTCCACGGCCTTAGCCATGCCCTTCTTCATGACGATGGGGTTGGCCCCTGCGGCCAGGTTCTTCAGGCCCTCGCGCACCATGGCCTGGGCCAGCAGGGTAGCGGTGGTGGTGCCGTCGCCGGCCACATCGTTGGTCTTGGTGGAGACTTCCCGCACAAGCTGCGCACCCATGTTCTCGAACGGGTCGTCCAGCTCGATCTCCTTGGCGATGGAAACGCCGTCGTTGGTGATGAGGGGAGCGCCGAACTTCTTGTCCAGCACCACATTGCGGCCCTTGGGGCCCAGGGTGACCTTTACGGTATCGGCCAACTGATTGACGCCGGACTCCAAAGCCTTGCGGGCCTCGTCCCCGCGCTTGATAATTTTAGACATACTGATTGCCTCCTATATTGCAGATAAAAATTTTACAAAAGAATTGTCATTGCAATGTCATTCCGAGGGAGCAACGCGACCGTGGGAATCCGTAATACCCATTGCATAAGGCCGGGGAGAACGGATTGCCACGACCAGTCTGCGGCCTGGTCTCGCAATGACAGCGCCAATGATTTATTCTACGATAGCCAGAATATCCCCCTGCTTCACAATGATGTACTCCACATCCTCCAGGGTGATCTTGGTGCCTGCGTACTTATCGGTGATGACCTTGTCGCCGGGCTTCACGGTCATGGTCACGGGGTTGCCGTCCACCATGCCGCCGGGGCCCACGGCGATCACTTCCGCCACAGAGGGCTTCTCCTTGGCAGACCCGGTAAGGATGATGCCGCCCTTGGTGGTCTCCTCCGCCTCGGTCATTTTCAAAACCACGCGGTCAGAAAGCGGTGTCAGTTTCATGGTTGTTTTCCTCCTTATATCCTTCAATATAAAAACAAATTCAGTGTTAGCACTCTGTGGACTTGAGTGCTAACACTGATTATAATACCACATTTATAATGTTTTTCAAGGGGTATTTTGGAAAATTACAAAAAATTCACATTTGCCCCGCTGTGGGAGCGGCTTCCCGGGCGGTGGCGTTGCAGGAGCAACCGTCGGGGCCGAAGAAATTCAGCTTCTTGTCCGCCAGGTGGATGTGTACATGGTCGGTGGTGATGCACTCACCGTCCAGGCAGGTGACGATGTCCTTTTTCTCCGAGTCGATGATAATGTCCTTGGCTGTGGAGCAGTGGGCCACGTGGGGAAAGAGATGGTAGTCGCCCTTGGAATAGGGGCCCACGAACTTCAGGAAGGTGCCCCGGGTGACCTTGTCCACCACCAGGGTGTTCAGCACGCCGTCGTCCATCCGGGCCTCGCCCACGGGCATGAACCCGCCGCCGTAGTAGCGCCCGTTGCACACGGCCACCAGAGAGTAGTCCTTTTCTGCGGCCACTCCGTCCAGGGTCACGGTCCAGTGGGAGCCGATGCCCTTAAAGAGGAAGTTCACCGCCAGGGACACGATGTAGCTGCTCTTGCCGTCCAAAATGGGGCTCTCGCTGAACTTATGTACATCGTTGGCCACCCGCGCATCAATGCCCGAGCAGGCGATGGTCAAGGCAATGCGGTCGTTGACCTGAATGGCGTCCATGGGGAACTGCGGCCCGTTCCACAGGTTCTCCGCGTTCCGGAACTTCTCCATGTCACTCCCGAAATTCTTGAGAAAATCGTTGCCCGTGCCGATGGGGATCACGCTCATAGCGGCGTTGTCGAAGCCGATGATGCCGTTGGCCACCTCGTTCACCGTGCCGTCGCCGCCGCAGGCATAAAACCGCAGCTCCTCGCCGGTCTGGCAGAGCTTCCGCGCCAGCTCCGTGGCGTGCCCCTGCCGCTTGGTGAGAATGCACTGCACATCCAGATCATGCTCCGTGCGTAATACCTCCGCCATCTCATAAATACGCTGCCGACTGTCCGACTTTCCCGCCGTGGGATTGATGATAAAAATATGTTTCATAAGACCCTCCGCTGTGGAAAAGAATGAGAACACATGAATTTATTATACCAGCCGCAAAACAGAATTTGTGTACAAACTGAAAACAAATTCCACGCAGACCGTCCGCAAAAACTTCCAACCCCTCCGTAGGGGCCGATGCCCACATCGGCCCGCTTTCCCGACTACCAATCAACGCACCCGTAGGGGGGCGGTGGGCAGGCTGGCACGGCGAAGCCGTGACTGAGGGGTCGACTAACGCACCTCTTGTTTCACACCCGGCGCGCCGCTTCCTCACACCCTTCCATACATAAACAAATCACACTTCAGCATCCCGTTATACAGCTTCCGCTTCTTATCCGCCGGGCGGCCAAAGGTGCGCTCAAACTCCGTGTGGCTGCTGAGTACCAGCGTCCGCCAGCCCTCCGGCAAACGCCTCCACACCCGGCCCAGCTCTCGGTACAGCGCCTCCGCTTCGGCCCTATCCATGAGCCGCTCCCCGTAGGGCGGGTTGGTCACCAGCTGCCCATACTGGCTGTCCCGGCGGAAGTCCTTCATGTCCACCACCTCAAAGCGAATGCAGTCCTCCACCCCCGCCTTCACGGCGTTGCTCCGGGCGATGTCAATGGCCCGGGGGTCGATGTCCCCGCCCCAGATGTCGTACTTCCCGTGAAATTCCTTGTCCATGGCCTCATCCGCCGCATCCAGCCAGGCCGACTGCGGCAAAAACGCCCACTTCTGCGCGTCAAAGCTGCGGTCCAGCCCCGGTGCCCGGTTTTTGGCAATGAGCGCCGCCTCGATGGGAATGGTCCCGCTTCCGCAGAACGGGTCGCAAAACGGGTCCCGTCCCCGGTAGCGCGACAGCAGCACCATGGCCGCCGCCAATGTCTCCCGCAGGGGCGCCTCCACCCCCACGGCCCGGTAGCCCCGCTTGTAAAGCCCCTCCCCGGAGCCGTCCAGCCCGATGACCACCTGGTCCTTGAAAATGGAGAACCGCACCTGGTACTTCACCCCCGTCTCCGGGAACTGCTCCAGCCCGTACCGGCTTTTCAGCCGCTCCACCATGGCCTTTTTCACAATGGACTGGCAGGCCGGGGCGGAGTGGAGCTGGCTGGTGATGGAATACCCCTTCACCGGGAAGGCCCCGTCCTTGGGGATGTAGTCCTCCCAGGCGATGGCCTTCACCCCCTGGAAAAGCTCCTCAAAGCTCCGGGCCGGAAACTCCCCCAGCACCAGCAGCACCCGAGCGCCGCAGCGGAGGTTGATGTTGAGCCGTGCGCAGTCGTCCGGCGTGCCGTCGCAGAAAATGCGCCCGTTCTCCACCCGGACATTCTTCAGCCCCAGCCTTTTCACCTCGTCGCCCACCAATTTTTCCAGCCCCAGCAGACAGGGGACCATGTATCTCGCCATGCAAGCACCTCAATACTCTTTTTTCTTGCCCTCAGTATAGAATAGAAATCCCAAAAGTGCAAGAAAAAACAGTGGTTTTCCCCGCCGCTATCCTGTATAATAGGGGCAAACGGGTGCGCAAATTCAAGTTGCGCGGAAAAATTTTGCGCTGTAACCCCAGGTTGATAGACAAACCCCTGCTTTTTTGATACCATGGACCCACACAGAGGGAGGAAAGATATGGCCTTTGGAGAACAATTGCAGCTTTTGCGCCGCCGGGTGGGCCTGACCCAGGAGCAGTTTGCCGAGGAGCTCCGCGTCTCGCGCCAGGCGGTGAGCAAATGGGAGAGCGGCAAGGGCTACCCCGAGGTGGAGAAGCTGCTCTACATCTGTCAGCGCTACGATGTGACGCTGAACGACCTGTTTGAGCAGGGCGCCCCCACCCCGGTCCCCGCGGCCCGGGAGACGGCTCCCCGCCGCACGCTCCAGTCGTCCTTTTCGTCCTTCGTGAGCAATCTTTCCCCCGGCAACAAATGGCTCTGCGGCGGCATCCTTTTCGGCGTGGCGCTGCTGGCCGGTGTGCTGGGCCTGTGTCTGAAAGGAGGAAATGCGGATATGGCAACGGCTATCTGGATCGCCGCCATGGTGATCTTCGGCGTGGTGGAGGCCGCCACGGTGGGCCTGGTGTCCATCTGGTTCGTGCTGGGCAGCGCGGCGGGGCTTATCGCAGCTATATGCGGCGGAGCTGTGTGGCTGCAAGTGACGCTGTTTTTCGTGGTGTCCATCGCGGCCCTGGCGGCCACGCGCCCCCTGGTGCGCAAAATGATGAACGGGGACATCGTTCCCACCAATGCCGACGCGGTCCTGGGCAGGGAGGCCCGGGTCACGGAGCACATCGACAATTCCGTCCCCACCGGTGCGGTGTATGTAGACGGTAAGACCTGGTCCGCCCGCAGCGCGTCCGGCCACCCCATCCCGGAGGGCGCCGCCGTCCGGGTGGAGCGCATGGAGGGCGTAAAGCTCTTCGTGTCGGAAATAAAATAAGCCAAAAAATACACATTATTATAATTAGCGCACAAAAAAGCCTCGCAGAGTTTGCCGCCCGCAGGCGGCAAAAAATTGAAATCATTTTTCACCGCGACATGTGCGTGGGGGAAAATACCTCTCAGGCTGCAAGTGTGGAATTTTGAGCCAAAGGCTCAAAATTATGCGCGCAGCAGACTGTAAGCCCTTTGTCGGAAAAACCCGAAGGGTTTTTCGACAGTATTATATAATGTAACTTAGGAGGAAAGAATATGGATTCTATTTTCAGCTCCGGCGCCATCGCCATTATCATCCTGGTGATTTTGATCTTGCTTCTCATCGTCACCAACATCCACATCGTCCAGCAGTCCAAGGCCTATGTGGTGGAGCGCCTGGGCGCGTTCCATTCCGTGTGGGGCGTGGGCCTGCACCTGAAGCTCCCGTTTGTGGACCGGGTGGTGAAAAAGGTGAGCCTGAAGGAGCAGGTGGCCGACTTCGACCCCCAGCCCGTCATCACCAAGGATAATGTCACCATGCAGATCGACACCGTCATCTACTTCCAGATCACCGACCCCAAGCTCTATACCTACGGCGTGGAGTACCCCATGAGCGCCATTGAAAACCTCACCGCCACCACCCTGCGTAATATCATCGGCGAGCTGGAGCTGGACCAGAGCCTCACCAGCCGCGACACCATTAACGCCAAAATGCGCGCCATCCTGGACGAGGCCACCGACCCCTGGGGCATCAAGGTCAACCGCGTGGAGCTGAAAAACATTCTCCCGCCCCGCGAAATTCAAAACGCCATGGAAAAGCAGATGAAGGCCGAGCGCGAGCGCCGCGAATCCATCCTTCAGGCCGAGGGTGAAAAGGCCAGCAAGGTGCTCATCGCCGAGGGCGAAAAGCAGTCCGTCCTGCTCCAGGCCGACGCCGCCAAGCAGGCCCGGATCATGCAGGCCGAGGGCGAAGCCACCGCCATTTTGAAGGTCCAGCAGGCCATGGCCGACTCCCTGAAGCTGCTGAACGAGGCCGCCCCCAACGACCAGGTCATCAAGCTCAAGGCCCTGGAGGCCCTGGAAAAGGTGGCCGACGGCAAGGCAACCAAGCTCATTATCCCCAGCGAAATTCAGGGCCTGGCCGGCCTGGCCGCCAGCGCCAAAACCATCCTGGACGATAAGCCGGAGGCGTAAAAAATGGCCAAGAAAGAAACCGACCGCTTTATAAAAGTGCTGGATGAAAGCGGCATCATCACCTGCTCAGAGGTCTGGGTAGACACCCAAACCGGCGTCCAGTACCTCTACCACGCCAGCGGCAACTCTGGCGGCCTGACCGTCCTGGTAGACTCCGAAGGCCGCCCCCTACTCCACCGCCGCACCCCCGATGCCCCGGAGTATAAATAAGGGCGTACGGAAAAAAATAAAAGACCAGAGCGGACCCCGCCCTGGTCTTTTTACTGTCATTGCGAGGCCAGTGCGCACACTGGCTGTGGCAATCCGTACTCCAAAGGCTCCCCTGCGCAAGGAGAAATCGCCGAAGCGCCGCCAGTGGCGGAAGAAGCAAGGCGATTTCGAGGAAGTGCCCCGATTGGCGGGCACAACAGTGCCCGCCAATCGGCTGGCACGACGGTGGGCAGGCAGTCGCGGCCCCGCCGCGACTGAGGGGTCGGCCCTGGCACTCCTTGTTATGTGCCCGTAGGGGCCGATGCCCACATCGGCCCGCTCCACCGCACTCCTTGTTACGCGCCACAGCGGCGTGAGGGCACACCCTGTGTTTACCCTCCTATATTTTCCACAAACGGCAGATCATCCGCCGCCACCCAGTCCGCCACATCCACCACCTCAAACTCCGTGGGCGTCTTGCGGATCACCACCCGGGCGATGCCCGCGTTGATGACCTGTCTGCGGCACATGGCGCAGCTGGTGGCGTCGCCCAAAATTTTCCCGGTCTGGGCGTTTTTGCCCACCAGGTACAGCGTCCCGCCCACCATGTCCCGACGGGAGGCGGAGATAATGGCGTTGGCCTCGGCGTGTACGCTGCGGCACAGCTCGTACCGCTCCCCCCGGGGCACCTGCAGGGCCTCCCGGGTGCAGTAGCCCATGTCCACGCAGTTGCGCCGCCCCCGGGGCGCGCCGTTGTAGCCGGTGGAGATGATCTCGTCGTTCTTCACGATGATAGCGCCGTAAATGCGCCGCAGGCAGGTGGCCCGCTCCAAAACCGTCTGGGCGATGTCCAGATAATAATTTTCTTTGCTGATGCGTTCCATAGTCAAACCTCCGTGGGATTTTTCACCACTATACCGTATTTTGGCAAATTAAAATCTATCGTCCGGATGGAAAGTGTCGTCCTCTGCGCAGTCGTCTCCCGGCAGCCTCCCAATGCCCTTCTCCGCCTTGATGGCCTCAAAGTAAGCCAGATCCGTCTGCTGCACATAGGGCGCGATCCAAATGCTCAGAATGCCCGCCGTCAGCACGCACAGGATGTTCCACCCCAGGAAGGTCAGGTCCAGCACAAACAGGTCAAGCTTGTAGCCCTTGGTCTGCTGCTTGCTCATAGCCAGCGCCTCCATCACCCCCAGCTCCGGGTTCTCGCACAGGTTATACACGGCGAAGCGGTAGCGGTAAAGGGCAATAATGCCCGGCACGATGAACAGGCAGGCCCACAGGAACACAAACACCGCCATCACCAGATTCAGCAGAATGATCTTCCCTGCAAAGCCGAACCCGTCAAAGAGGGTGGAGTAGGGCATAACTTCGCCCCGGCGCACGCCCTGGTGATAGAGGATCCACCCGGCGGCCAGCACACACCCCATCAGCCACACGAAAATGCCCACAAACAGCACCACCGGGGTGGGGAAGGAGGTGTGGTGGAAGATGAGGGAGCTTTGCACATGGTACTGGTAGTCCCCGATCTGGATGTAGTAGCCCTCGTTGGCACCCACATAGTTGTTAGCCAGGGTCAGCGCCGCCCGGATCAGCAGGTAGACCAGCGTCACCAGATACGCCGACACCTGGGCAGACTTGGTCAGGGCCTTGGCGCCCCGCTTCAGCTCGATACGATTCAACATAAACAAAATGTCCTTTACATTATAATATATAGTGATTCTACCATGTCCCCCGGAAAAACACAAGCAAAGAATACGCCCTCCGGCCATTTTGTGGGACCTCGACCCCGCCTTTACGGCATTTTTATGCTAACCTTGCCAAATTTTGCCGCAAATCCCACAGGATAGGGGTGGACAAAACATTGATTCTGTTGTAATATTATCTTCAGTATGGGGTGGCATCGGGCCATCCTGAAGTAAGATGAGGTGAAAGACAATGGCACAAGCTTTCTTTGGCGGCGTTCATCCCAATGATATGAAAGCCGCAACCAATGAAAAGGCCATCGAGCAGCTGGCAGCCCCGGCTGAGGTGGTCATTCCCATGTCTATGCACATCGGTGCGCCTTGCAAGCCCGTGGTCTCCGTGGGCGACAAGGTTACTGTGGGCCAGCTGATCGGCGAGCCCGGCGGTTTCGTTTCCGCACCCATTCATGCCAGCGTTTCCGGCACTGTCAAGGCCGTGGAACCCCGTCCCTTCTCCATGGGCGGCACCATGATGAGCGTGGTCATTGAAAACGACAAGCAGAACACCGTGTGTCCCGACATTCATCCCGTTGCCGATCCCGACAGCCTGACTCCCGAGCAGCTTGTAGAGATCGTCAAGAACGCCGGCATCGTCGGCCAGGGCGGCGCGACCTTCCCCACCCATGTGAAGATCAGCTCCGGCCTGGGCAAGGTGGACTATGTCCTCATTAACGCTGCCGAGTGCGAGCCCTACATCACCGGCGACCACCGCACCATGCTGGAGCGGCCCGAGCAGGTCATCAAGGGCGCGACCCTTTTGGCCAAGTGCTTCGGCGTGGACAAGGTCTACATCGGCGTTGAGGCCAACAAGCAGAACGCAGCGGATGTGCTCAACCAGACCATCGCCGAGCTGAAGGCTCCCGTGGTCGTCGAGGTGCTGCACACCCGTTACCCCCAGGGCGCTGAAAAGCAGCTCTGCCAGGCCATCTCCGGCCGGCAGGTCCCCTCCGGCAAGCTCCCCGCTGACGCCGGCTGCTGCATTTTCAATCTGAACACCACTTGTTCTATTTACAAGGCTGTTTACACCGGCATGCCCGTGGTGAGCAAGATCGTCACCGTCTCCGGCTCCGGCGTCATCGAGCCGAAGAACATCGAGTGCCCCATCGGCACCCCCATCACCGACCTGTTCGACGCCTGCGGCGGCCTGCGGGAGGACACCTATAAGCTCATTATGGGCGGCCCCATGATGGGTCTGGCCCAGTACGATGTGGATGTCACCGTCGGCAAGGGCACCGGCGCCATGCTGGCCTTCGCCGGTGACGAGGAGAAGTATGTGGCCGAGCCGCAGTGCATCCACTGCGGCAAGTGCGTGGGCGTTTGCCCCATGCGCCTGGAGCCCGTCTTTATGTATAAGTATTTGGAAAAGGGCGATGTGGACACCTGGCAGAACTTCTACCACGGCATGGACTGCATCGAGTGCGGCGCCTGCGCCTACACCTGCCCTGCCCGCCTGCCCCTGACGCACATGTTCCGCATGGGCAAGCAGAAGGTCAATAACGCAAGAATGGCTGCCAAGGCAAAGGCCGAGGCCGAGAAGAAGGCAGCCGAAGAGAAGAAGGAGGCGTAAGCAATGACGGATTATAAAAGTTTGAAGCTCATCGCATCCTCCTCCCCCCATATCCGCAGCAATGAGGATACCCGCTCTATCATGCTGGATGTGATCATCGCTCTCATGCCCGCCCTCATCATGGGCATCTATGTGTTCGGCTGGCGCGCTCTCACGGTCACCCTGGTGTCCGTGGCGGCCTGCGTGGCCTGGGAGTGGCTGTACCGCAAGGCCATGAAGAAATCCAGCTCCATCGGCGACCTCTCCGCTGTGGTCACCGGCATCCTGCTGGCCTTTGTCTGCCCCGTGCAGATCCCCTATTGGATGATCATCATCGGCGCGTTCTTCTCCATCGTGCTGGTCAAGCAGCTCTACGGCGGCATCGGCTGCAACTTCCTCAACCCCGCCCTGGCAGGCCGTGCGATCCTGCTGGCCAGCTATGCCTCCGTCATGGCAGGCAACTGGGTCAAGGTGGGTGAGAAGGCCCTGGTGGTTGGCAGCAATGCCGACATCGTCACCGCCGCCACCCCCATGATGCTCATGAAGGGCGTGGACGCCGCCGGTTGGGAGACCCTCACCAATACATACACCCTGGGCGATATGTTCATTGGCCGCATCGGCGGCTCCCTGGGTGAAGTTTCTTCCCTGATGCTCCTGCTGGGCGGCATCTACCTGCTGCTGCGCAAGGTCATCTCCTGGCAGACCCCCGTGGCCTTCATCGCCACCGTGGCCGTCATTACCCTCATCTCCGCTCCCGCGGGTGTCAGCGGCGTGGAATACATGGCTTACAATGTGTTCGGCGGCGGCCTGATGCTGGGTGCCATCTTCATGGCCACCGACTATGCCACCTCCCCCGTCACCAAGCTGGGCCAGGCCATCTTCGGCATCGGCTGCGGCCTGATCACCGTGTTCATCCGCCGCTTCGGTTCCTATCCCGAGGGCGTTTGCTACTCCATCATGATCATGAACTGCACCACCTGGCTGCTGGATAAGTATGTCCGTCCCACCATCTATGGTGCGCTGAAGAAAGAAAAGAAGGAGGCGGCGAAGTAATGAAGATCTCCGGTAAGTTTATCCTCAAGGTCGCCGGTACTCTTACGGTCATTTCCCTGGTGGTTGCGGCCCTCCTGGGCTTTGTCAACAGCATCACCAAGGACAAGATCGCCGAGATCGACGCCGAGAATACCCGCATCGCCATGAGCGCCGTCACCGAAGAGGGCAGCGAGTTCGGCGATAAGATGGAAGTGACCGACGAGATGGTCGCCGCTGCGTCCAAGGAGGGCGGCAAGCTGGTGGAGCTGTATCCCGTCACCAAGGACGGCGCTGAGGCCGGCTATGTGATGAAGGTCTCCGCCTCAGGCTCCCAGGGCACCATCGTCATGATGGTGGGCGTGGATGCCAGCAAGGCCATCACCGGCATCTCCGTGGTCAGCCATTCCGAGACCTCCGGCATCGGTACCAAGGTCGTGGATAATGAGCCCAACACCGCCGGCGTGCCCGTTTTGGACCAGTTCGTGGGTCTCAGCGGTGCCGGCAAGCTGGTGGTGGGCGACAACATCACCGCCATCTCCGGCGCAACGGTTTCCACCAAGGGCATTACCACCGGCGCTAACGCCGCCCTGGCCGTGGCGGAAGCCCTGGGCTAAGAAAGGAGGAGCTGAATTATGAATGTAGGCAAGCAATTTAAGGAGGGTCTGATTACGCAGAACCCTGTGCTGGTTCAGCTGCTGGGTATGTGCTCCACTATGGCCATCACCACCTCGTTTTTTAACGGCCTGGGCATGGGCATCAGCGTTCTCATCATTCTGACCCTTTCCAATATCTTCATTTCCCTGCTGCGCAAGATCATTCCCAACGAAGTGCGTATCGCCTGCTTTGTGGTGGTCATTGCCGGCTTCGTGACCTGCGTGGACCTGCTGCTGAAGGCGTTTGTGCCCGCGCTGTCCAATTCTCTGGGCGTGTTCATTCCCTTGATCGTGGTGAACTGCATCATCCTGGGCCGCGCCGAGGCCTTTGCCTCCAAGAGCGGCATCGGCGCCTCCACTCTGGACGGTGTTTTCCAGGGTGTGGGCTACACGGTGGTGCTGATCGTCATGTGCGTCATCCGTGAGTTCCTGGGCTCCGGCAAGTTCGGCGGCGGCCTTCTGGGCGGCGGCGGACTGGGCAGCGCACCCGGCATCGTCCTCTTCCCCGAGGAGTTCGGCATCAGCATCCTCACGCTGCCCGTGGGCGGCTTCCTGACCCTGGGCTGTCTCATTGCTCTCATGCAGTGGGCCCTGGCTAGAAGTGCTAAGAAAAAGGAGGGTAAGTAAGTTATGAGCTTTACATCTCTGCTCGCCATCTCTCTTGGCGCTATTCTCACCAATAACTTCATCTTTGCCCAATTCCTGGGCTGCTGCCCCTTCCTGGGCGTGTCCAAGAAGATCGACACCGCTGTGGGCATGGGCGCCGCCGTGACCTTCGTTATGGGCCTGGCCTCCGCGCTGTGCTACCCGGTGAACTCCCTGCTCAATAAGCTGGATCTGGGCTATATGCAGACCGTGGCCTTCATCCTGGTCATCGCCGGCCTGGTGCAGTTCGTGGAAATGTTCCTGAAGAAGAACATCCCCACCCTGTACACCGCCCTGGGCGTGTACCTGCCCCTGATCACCACCAACTGCGCCGTGCTGGGCGTGGTGCTGCTGAATGTGCAGAGCGATTATAACTTCATTCAGTCTGTGGTGTACGGCATCACCGGCGGTCTGGGCTTCCTGCTGGCCATCTTCCTGTTCGCCGCCGTGCGTGAGCAGCTGGAGGTCTCCAGTGAGAACCCCAAGGCCTTCGATGGTTTCCCCATTGCTCTGGTCACTGCCGGCCTGATCGCCCTGGCGTTCATGGGCTTCAGCGGACTTAAGGTCTGGTAAGGAGGAAAAGAGAATATGAATATTTTGTATGCAGTCATCGTCTTAGGTGTACTTGCAATCGTGTTCGGTCTGATCCTGGCCGTGGCCGCAAAGGTCTTTGAAGTGGAGGTCGACCCCCGCCTGCCCGAGATCCAGGCTGCCCTGGCCGGCGCCAACTGCGGCGGCTGCGGCTATCCCGGCTGCGGCGGCTGCGCCGAGGCCATCCTGGCCGGCAAGGCCCCCGTCACCGCCTGCGCCCCCGCAGGTCCCGAGGGTGCCGCCAAGATCGCTGCCATCATGGGCCTGGAGGCTCCCTCCGGCGACAAGATGGTCGCCCATGTGCTCTGCAATGGCGGCTGCAGCGCCAAGGATAACTTTGAGTATCGCGGCGTGACCGACTGCCTGGCCGCCACCAAGGTCTGCGGCGGCAACTCCAAGGCCTGCCGTTACGGCTGCTTCGGCTTCGGCTCCTGCGCCGCTGCCTGTAAGTTCGATGCCATCCATGTGGTGGACGGCGTGGCCGTGGTAGACAAGGAAAAGTGTACCAACTGCGGCGCTTGCCGCGAGGCCTGCCCCCACCACCTGATCGTGGAGGTCCCCTATAAGCAGAAGGTGTTCGTCAACTGCTCCAATAAGGATAAAGGCCCCACCGTCACCAAGGTCTGTGCCAATTCCTGCATCGCCTGCGGCATGTGCGAGCGCACCTGCAAGTTCGATGCCATCCATG
>CAVJNL010000037.1:0-16856 GCA_963650985.1 Clostridium sp. CAG:413 | reverse complement strand
GTAATAGCCCCTTTTAGGGGCAGGTCAAACCACCAGTTTACTGGTGGTTATGATTGTTTATTGCTTATTTCCAGCTTTGCACGATGGGGAGCAGCCTTTCAAACAGCGCGGCACGGTTCTGCGCGTCGATGTCTATCACCTCTGACTGGGGGTGGTCGCAGATCTGGCGCAGGAAGGGCACATCCATGCGGTCTTTTACGGCGCCCAGGATGGGCACATCCCTGTCCAGGGCCCGCAGCACGGCGGCGCGGAAGGACTGGGCCTCCGACTCCATGAAGCCCAGCTCGTCCATGATGACCACTTGGCAGGGGCCGGGCTGCAAGTAGGCGGCTCCCAAGGTGTCGAACACGGCGGGGTAGATCTCCTTGAACCGGCCCTGCTGGCCGCAGCGGCCCACCAGGTTGTCCTCTCCCCTTTTGCGCTGGCCTATGGGCTGCGCCGCCGGGTAGATGTAGATGGGGTGCATGAGCTCGCCGGAGTTTTTGTCCATTTTTGTGTAGAAGCCGCCCGGCTGCAGGCCAGCCGCTTCCAGCAGGCGACATATCAGCGTGGACTTGCCTATGCCCCGCTGGCCCCGGAGCAAAATGTGCTTTTTCATGGCGTTCTCCTTTTTTAGTTAGGAAAAGATGCGCAATCTCCTCGGGCATCTCTTTTTTGTTTTTACCACCAGTAACGGGGCATTTTGGGGCGCTCATAGGGGGTCTTCATCAAGGGCAGACTGCACCGCATTTCGCCGTCCAGGGCAAAGTATGCGCCGGCCACGGCGGGGGCCGTGGGGATGGTGGTGATCTCGCCGATGCCGATGGCACCACAGGCCATGTCCTGGCCCTGCTTCTCCACCAAAATGCTGTTGATCTGCGGGACCTGGTGCGCCCGGAACAGGCCCAGGGTGCCGTATTTGGCGCTGGGGATGCAGTCATACAGCGGATAGTGCTCCGTCAGGGTGAAGCCCAGAGCCATGGCCACGCCGCCCTCGATCTGCCCCTCGCAGTTTAGGGGGTTGATGGCCTTGCCGACAAAGTGGGCGGCGTCGATCTCCTTGATGGTGCCGTCCTCGTTGAGCACGCACACCTGGGTGGCGTAACCGTAGGCCACATGGCTCACGGGATTTTCCACATCCTGGGCACCCAGGGGGTCGGTCTTGGCCAGATATTCGCCGTAGAACTCCTGGCCCTCCAGCTTTTTCCAGTCTACCTGCTCGCCCTCGTCCAGCTCTGTTCCCACGAAGCCGTCGCCACAGTTTTCGCCGGGCAAATCGCGCAATTCCGCTCTATTTGCAATACCTGTATAGTCAGACACCTTTACACCCGTTCCGGCGGCAGCCAGCAGTTTTTGGCAGGCGCGGCGGCAGGCTTCGCCGGTGACGAGGGTCTGGCGGGAGCCGGAAGTGGTGCCGGAGTCCGGGGCGTCCACATTGTTGGCGGCCTGGTAGACGATGTCCTCCCGGTCGCAGTGGAGCATGGTGCCCACGATCTGTGTCAGCACGGTGCCCAGGCCCTGGCCGATGCAGGAGGCCCCGCTTCGGATGTGAATTTTTCCGTCCTTCACAGCCACGATGCAGCGGCCCGTGTCAGGGATGCCAACGCCCACGCCCGCGTTTTTCATGGCACAGGCGACGCCCACATATTTGTTGTTCTCGCAGACCTCTTTTACGGCCTCCAGGGTTTCCACCAGGCCCGTGGAGGGCGGAGCGATTTGGCCGTTGGGCAGGGTCTGGCCGGGGCGGATGGCGTTGCGGTATCGAATCTCCCAGGGGGAAATGCCCAGCTCGTGGGCCATTTTCGTCAGGGTCATCTCCATGGCGTAGCAGGTCTGGGTCACGCCGAAGCCGCGGAACGCGCCGGCGGGGGGGTTATTGGTGTAGTAGGCCCGGCCTGTGATCTCGAAATTGTCATAGTGATAGGGCCCGGCGGCGTGGGTGCAGGCGCGTTCCAAAACCGGGCCGCCCAGGGAGGCATAGGCCCCGGTATCGGCGATGACCTCGGCTTTCACGCCCTGAATCAGGCCGTCGTTATTGCAGCCCATGGTGATGGTGACTTTCATGGGGTGGCGCTTGGGGTGAACGAGAATGCTCTCCTTGCGGGTGAGCTTCACCTTCACCGGGCGGCCTGTGAGGTAGGCGATGAGGGCCGCATGGTGCTGGACGGTCATGTCCTCCTTGCCGCCGAAGCCTCCGCCCACCAGCATATTGGTCACATGCACCTTCTCCTTGGGGATGCCCAGCATGATGGAGGTCTCCCGGGCGGTGTCGTAGGTGCCCTGGTCCGTGGAGAGGATGGAAACGCCGTCCTCGTCCCGATAGGCCACGGCGCACTCCGGCTCCAGGAAGGCGTGCTCGGTGTAGGGGGTCTCGTAGTGGTACATCAGAACATAGTCCGCGTCGCGGATGGCCTGGTCGGCGTTGCCGCGGGACACATGCTTCTCGCACAGGAGGTTGCCCGACTCATGCACCTGGGGCGCAAAGGGCTGGGCGGCATAGGTGGGGCTGAAAACCGGCTTCAGAGGCTCGTACTCCACCTCTACCAGCTTCTTGGCCTTTTCCAAAATTTCCGGGGTCTCCGCCGCCACCAGGCAGATGGCGTCGCCCAGGAAGTGGGTGATCTTGCCCACGGGGATCATGGTGTCCCAGTCCTGCATCAGGTGACCCACCTTGACCTTGCCGGGGATGTCGTCGGCGGTAAACACGCCCACAACGCCCGGAAGCGCCTCGGCCTTTTCCTTATGGATGGCCAGGACCCGGGCACGGGGATACTTGCTGCGGACGGCGCTGCCGTAGATCATGCCGTCCAGATAAATATCATCGGGGTATTTGCCGGTGCCCAGGACCTTTTCCCGGGCGTCCACGCGGGGCATGGCCTGGCCCACACGGGCGCAGTCCTTTTCCTGGGGAATTTCCCCGCCGCTCCGGAAAATTTCAGCCGCCAGCAAAATGGCGTCAATGATCTTCTTATAGCCCGTGCAGCGGCAGATGTTGTTACGGATGGCGAAGGCGGCCTCCTCCCGGGTGGGGTCCGGGTTCACATCCAGCAGGGCCTTGGCGGAGATGACCATGCCCGGGATGCAAAAGCCACACTGCACGGCGCCCGCCTTGGCAAAGGCCCAGGCGTAGACCTCTTTTTCCGTGTCGCTCAGGCCCTCCACAGTGAGAATGTGGCGGCCCTCCAGCTTGTCTGTGGAGGGGACGCAGGCCTTGGTGGCCTTGCCGTTGATGAGCACATGGCAGGTGCCGCAGGCACCCTCGCTGCAGCCGTCCTTCACAGAGGTGAGGCGCAGCTCATCCCGTAGAAAGCGCAGCAGCTTTTGATTTTTCTCCGCTGTGACCGCCTGGCCGTTGACAAAAAAGGAAGCCATTATTTGTTTTCTCCTTCGGTTTATAGGCTCGGTAAAGGGCGCACCTTGTCTGCGCCCCTATTCATCCATCCTCATTATCAGCGTGTCGAAAAAGTCTTTTCGCCCCGCTGCCTAAGTTTTTGAAGCTTTGAAAAAGTTTCAAAAACTGCTGATTTCAATGACGAGGGACACCCTTCTTGGGTTTCCCTCACACACCCTTCCTTACCATTATCGTAAGTCTTACCACTTTATCGATAGACTCTATTATACCGTATTCTTCCCATATTCGCAAGAAAAAGCATGGATTTTCATTCTTCTTTTTTGTGATATACGCGCAATCATAACCACCAGTAAACTGGTGGTTTGACCTGCCCCTAAAAGGGGCTATTACCGGCATAGCCCCTATAAGGGGCACCGAATTATATTATCGCATCACACGCACTGCCACCCGTAAACGGGTACGGGCAAAGCCTATTCTTTCAACATCTCTTTCTCACTCAAATGTTTACTTTCAAGTATTTGCTTCCCTTCGGAAAGCCTCATGCTAAAGCTATTTTTCTTCCCCCGGTAGAACCGGGGGTTTATTTCCACGCCTAAAGGCACCAAAAATAGGTGTGAAGGGTTTCCCCTTCACACCAGTTGGTATTTCAGCAAAATTGCTCGATGGCGGACAAAAGCTCCGTTTTGCCTGTTCCCTTTTCAGCCGAAAATGGGATCAGCACCGCCGTGTCCGGCAGCTCCAGGATGTCCCATACGCGCTGGAGATTGGGCTCAATCTCGCTCTTTTTCAGCTTGTCCAGCTTGTTGGCCACCACGATCAGCGGGCAGCCGCTCTCCTTGAACCAGGTACACATGGTCACATCGTCTGCCGTGGGCTTGTGGCGGACGTCCACAATGAGCACACCCAATGTGATGAGGCCCTCCTCCTGGAAATAGTTCTCCATGAGACGGCCCCAGCGGTCCCGCTCATCCTTGGAGACCTTGGCATAGCCGTAGCCGGGCAGGTCGGTGAAATAAATTTTCCCGTCAATGAGAAAATAATTGACCTGTGTGGTCTTGCCGGGGGTGGCACCCACGCGGGCAAAATTTTTCCGGTTCAGCAGGCGGTTTATCACGGAGGACTTGCCCACATTGGAGCGCCCGGCGAAGGCCACCTGGGGGCGACCATCCCGCAGAAAGGCGCTGGGCTTCACGGCAGAGAGAATGAACTCCGCTTTATTGAAATTGATACCCATTTTCCGTCTCCTTATACCCGCAGCTCCGGCCTGGTGGCTGTGGGCTGTACCGGCAGAAGCGGCATTTCCTCCGCTTCGGCGGCGGGCTTTTTACTGTCGCAGACCAGAGCCTCGGCGAACACTTCCTCTACCTGGCTCACGGGCACAAAGCGCAATTTTTTTCGCACGGTCTGGTCGATCTCCTCCAGGTCCTTTTCATTTTCCCAGGGAATGATGACCGTTTCGATGCCATTTCGCAGGGCGGCCATGGTCTTTTCTTTCAGGCCGCCGATGGGCAGCACCCGGCCCCGGAGGGTCACTTCCCCGGTCATAGCCACATCCTTGCGCACCTTTTTCCCGGTGAGGGCCGAGAGCATGGCGGTGGTGATGGCGATGCCGGCGGAGGGGCCGTCCTTGGGTACAGCGCCCTCGGGGAAATGGATGTGGATGTCCTTGGTCTTGTAAAAATCCTTTTCAATGCCCAGGTCCCCGGCGCGACTGCGCAGGCAGCTGAGGGCGGTCTTGGCCGATTCCTGCATGACGGTGCCCAGGTTGCCGGTGAGCTCCAATTTGCCGGAGCCGTCCATGACATTGACCTCCACTTCCAAAATTTCCCCGCCCATCTGGGTCCAAGCCAGGCCGTTGACCACGCCCACCTCGTTTTGGCGCAGGTGCTCGGAATCCGTATACCGCACAACACCCAAAAAGTCTTTTATATCAGCAGGTGTAATGGCAATCTTCTTTACACCTTTCGTAGCGATTTTCATGGCGGCTTTGCGGCAGATGGCGGCAATTTCCCGCTCCAGGACGCGCACGCCGGACTCTCTCGTGTAGCCGCTGATGATGGAGCGGATAGCATCGTTGGAAATGGTCAGTTGGCGCTTTTGCAGGCCGTGCTCCTTTAGCTGCTTGGGGATCAGGTGCCGCCGGGCGATCTCCACCTTTTCCTCGTCGGTGTAGCTGCCCAGCTCGATGACCTCCATGCGGTCCAGCAGCGGGCGAGGGATAGTGTCGGTGGTGTTGGCAGTGGAGATGAACATGACACGGCTCAGGTCCACGGGAATCTCCAGGAAATGGTCGCGGAAGTTGCTGTTTTGCTCACTGTCCAGCACCTCCAGCAGAGCGGAGGCGGGGTCGCCGCGCATATCGCCGGCCAGCTTGTCAATTTCGTCCAGCACCAGCAAGGGGTTCATGGAGCCGGTGTGGATGAGGCCGTCGATGATGCGGCCGGGCATGGCGCCTATGTAAGTTTTGCGGTGGCCGCGGATGTCCGCCTCGTCCCGCACGCCGCCCAGGCTGATGCGGTAGAGCTTACGGTTCATGGCCTTGGCAACAGAGATGGCGATGGAGGTCTTGCCAACACCCGGAGGGCCCACCAGGCAGATGATCTTGCCCTTGGCCTGGGGGTGAATTTGGCGCACGGCGATGTACTCCAGAATGCGCTCCTTCACCTTGGTGAGGCCGTAGTGGTCCTTGTCCAGCATGGCACGGGCCTTTTCCACATCGGCCCGCTCCTTGGTCTCCCTGCCCCAGGGCATTTCCAGGCAGATGTCCAAATAGTTGCGGATCACCGACGCCTCGGCGCTGCCATAGGGCTGCTTGGCAAGGCGGGAGACCTCCTTCATCAGCTTTTCGCCGATCTCCTCGGAAACTTTCAACTTTTGGACCTTTTCGGAATACTCCTGAATTTCATCGTCGCCGTCCTCGCCCAGCTCGTGCTGCAAGACCTTTACCTGCTCGCGCAGGATCATGTCTTTTTGCACCCGGCCCACCCGGTCGCGGACTTTTTTCTCCATCTCCACTTCCAGGGAGATGACATCCAGCTCGTGGGTGAGGATCTCATTCACCAGCTTCAGGCGCTTCACGGGGTGCAGCTCCTCTAAAATGCGCTGGCGGTCGTGGGGGCGGAGGTTGACGCTGTAACCGATGTAGTCGGCCAGCTTGCCGGGGTCCTGGCAGTCCAGCACATTGGCGACCACCTCCTCCGGGATGTCCGGCACCATGTCCTGATACTCGCCGAAAATGGCGTAGGTCTGGCGCATGATAGCCTCCACGCGGCTGGTCATTTTGCCGGGAAAATCGTCCTCCACCAGCACCACATTGGCCTGCAAGAAGGGCCGCGTCTGCCAAAGACGGTGGATACGCCCCTTGCCCAGGCCGCGCACCAGCACGCGCACGGTGGAGTCGGAGGTCTTGATGATTTGCAGCACATGGGCGATGGTGCCGATGGTGTAGAGGTCGTCCTCGCCGGGATGGGTCACGGACAGCTCCCGCTGGGTCACCAGGAAAATGTCTTTGCCCTCCTCCATGGCGTTGTTCAGCGCCAGCATGGAAATTTCGCGTTCCACATCAAACCCGGTGGTCTGGCCGGGGAAAACCGTCAGCCCGCGCAGGGCCAGGACGGGAATATTCATATTTGTCTGTTCCATGGGGTATGCTCCTTTCGGCTGCGCGGAGGCAGCATGGGAAAAGGGGGAGGGACGATTCCTCGCCTCTCCCCTATCGCGCATTTAAGAGGCCGGTGCGGAAGGGTCTTCCACCTTACCGGTCTTTAATTTTGCCTTGTGAGACGCCTTGGTCTCGTCATGTAGTATCTTCGGCTGGGCCTTGCCCTCCACGCAGTCGGCGGTGATGGTCACCCGCTCGATGGTGGGGTCTGACGGGATGTCGAACATCACATTGGTCAGTATCCCCTCCATGACAGCACGCAGGCCCCGGGCGCCGATGTTGCGCTCGATGGCCTTGTCGGCCACGGCCTCCAGGGCTTCGTCCGTGAAGGTCAGGTCCACATTGTCGTAGGAAAACAGCTTTTTATACTGCTTGACCAGCGCGTTTTTAGGCTGTGTGAGTATCTTCACCAGGTCCTCACGGGAGAGGCCGTCCAAAGCGGCAATGACGGGCAGGCGGCCCACCAGCTCGGGAATGATGCCGAACTTCAGCAGGTCGTGGGGCTGCACCTCCTTGAGAAGGGCCCCGGTCTGCCGCTCCGCCTTGCTCTCCACCACGGCATCGAAGCCGATGCCCTTGCGGTCGGTGCGCTTTTCGATGATCTTTTCCAGGCCCTCGAAAGCGCCGCCGCAGATGAAGAGGATGTTGCGGGTGTCGATCTGAATGAACTCCTGGTGGGGGTGCTTGCGCCCGCCCTGGGGCGGCACATTGGCGACCGTGCCCTCCACGATCTTCAGCAGCGCCTGCTGCACGCCCTCGCCGGACACATCGCGGGTGATGGAGGTGTTTTCGCTCTTGCGGGCGATCTTGTCGATCTCGTCCACATAGATGATGCCCCGCTCGGCCAGCTCCACATCGAAGTCCGCCGCTTGCAGCAGACGCAGGAGAATATTCTCCACATCGTCGCCCACATAGCCGGCCTCGGTGAGAGTGGTGGCGTCGGCAATGGCAAAGGGCACCTGCAGCACCCGGGCCAGGGTCTGGGCAAACAGGGTCTTGCCGCTGCCGGTGGGGCCGACCATGAGGATGTTGCTCTTTTGCAGCTCCACATCCTCACCGCCGCCGTAAAAGATACGCTTATAGTGGTTGTACACGGACACGGACAGGGCGATCTTCGCCGTCTCCTGGCCCACTACATATTCGTCCAGCACCGCCTTGATCTCCCGGGGAGTGGGCAGGCGGTCCGGCGCTTCTAATTTCGCCTCTGCGTCACGATAGTCGTCCTCCAAAATGGAGTTGCAAAGCTGGATGCACTCGTCGCAGATCCGGACGCCGGGGCCCTGGACCATGCGGTGCACCTGCTTCTCGCTTTTGCCGCAGAAAGAGCAGCGCAGCTCTTTGTTATTTTCCGACATAGTTACCTCTTATAAATGACCTTGTCCACCAGGCCGTATTCCTTGGCCTCCTCGGCGATCATCCAGTTGTCGCGCTCGGAGTCCAGCTTCACCTGCTCAGGTGTCTTGCCGGTGTTCTCGGCCAGGATGCGGTTCATCCGCTGCTTGATCTTCAGGAAGTGCTCCACATCGATCTCCATATCCGTGACCTTACCCTGGGTCCCGGCGGAGGGCTGGTGGATCATCACCTCGGCGTTGGGCAGGGCGATGCGCTTACCCTTGGCACCGGAGGACAGCAGGAACGCACCCATGCTGGCAGCCATGCCGATGCAGATGGTGGAAACATCGCACTTGATATACTGCATGGTGTCATAAATAGCCATGCCGGCCGTCACAGAGCCGCCGGGGCTATTGATGTACATTTGGATGTCCTTGTCGGGATCCTGCGCTTCCAGATAGAGAAGCTGGGCAACCACCAGGCTGGCAGTTGTATCGTTCACCTCTTCGCCCAGGAAGACGATGCGGTCGTTGAGCAAACGGGAAAAAATGTCATAAGAACGCTCCCCCCGGTTGGTCTGTTCCACAACATAAGGGACTAAACTCATAAAATGATACCTCCTGTTCAAATAGGGCCTTGCACTGCAAGGCATAATACAAAATTATACCCGCCCGTAAGTGATTTTAACAGACTTTCTTACTCTTTGTCTTCTTTCTTCTCTTCGGTCTTTTCCTCGGCCTTCTTCTCGGGCTCCACGGCCACGGCGCTATCGGCCACGACCTTGATGACCTTCTCCCGGATAACCTGCTCCTTCACATCGGCGGCGGGCAGATACTTCTTGATGGACTCTATATCCATGCCGTATTTCTCGGCGATGTTCTTCATCTCATTTTCCACTTCCTCGTCGGAAGCCTCCAGGTTCTCAGCCTTCACGATGGCGGCCACGGCCAGGTCCATGCGCACCTGACGCAGGGCGGGCTCCATGGACTCCTTCTGAATGGCATCCTCGCTCATGCCGGTCATCTTCACATACTGGTCGAAGGGGATGCCCTGGGAGGCAAGCTGCTGCTTGAAGTTCTCCATCATCTTCTGGGACTGCAGCACCACCATGTCCTCGGGGATGTCGGCCTCGATGCCGTCGGACACCTTCTGCATCAGCGCATCCTCAAAGGCGTGCTGGGCAGCGATCTTGCGGTCCTCGGCGATCTTCTTCTTCAGGTCGGCCTTCAGCTCCTTCAGGGTGTCGAACTCGGACACATCCTTGGCGAACTCATCGTCGATGGCGGGGACTTCCTTCACCTTGACCTCGTTGACCTTCACATGGAACACAACGGGCTTGCCAGCAAGCTCGGGGGTATAGTTCTCGGGGAAGGTGATGTCGATGTCCTTCTCCTGGCCCACCTTCATGCCGATGAGTTTCTCTTCAAAGCCGGGCACGAAGCTGCCGGAGCCAATCTCCAGGTCGTAGTTCTCGCCCTTGCCGCCGTCGAAAGTCACGCCGTTGTCGAAGCCCTCGAAGTCGATGTTGGCGGTGTCGCCCTTCTTCACGGCGCGCTCCACGCTCACTAGCCGGCTGTTGCGCTCGGCCATTTCCTTCAGCCGGGCGTTCACATCGGCGGCCATGACCTTCACATTGGCCTTGGGAGCCTCCAGGCCCTTATACTGGCCCAGCTTCACCTCAGGATAAACGGCGACGGTGGCCTTGAAGGTCACGCCGTCCTTACCGCAGTTCTCCAGCTCCACTTCGGGATAGCCCACGACCTCCAGCTTCTCGTCGCTGACGGCCTTCTCATAGGCATCGGGCAGAACGATATTCACGGCCTCTTCATAAAATACCTCCACGCCGTACATGCTCTCAACGATCTTGCGGGGAGCCTTGCCGGGGCGGAAACCGGGAATGTTCATCTTGCCGCGCATCTTCAGATAAGCCTTGTTGATGGCAGCCTCAAAGTCCTCGGCGCTGACCTCGATGGTCAAAGCGACCTTGCTCTTTTCCAGTTTTTCACAGGATTTTACACTCATTTTGTTTTTCCTCCGTTCAGCATTAATAAATTGAATCAATGCAATTTTATATGATAACAGAAAACTATTTCAATTTCCACACTTTTTTGCACTATTCTAAAATTTTTTTTGGTTTGAACCGCAGATAGTCTGCAGAAACCAGGGAAAAGTCCGTCCCGTCCCGCTCTCCCTGCACCGCACGGGCGTGGGCCGCGGCCCCGTGAAGGTGGCCATAGTAGCAATTTTTCACCCCGTACCGCTGCAAAAGCCGCAGCATTTCCTCGCAGCGGTAGCCGGTGTAGAGAGGCGGATAGTGCAGGAAGCAGAGCTTTTCCCTCTCCCCTGCCGCTTTCAGTGAAGTTTCCAGGCGCCCGGCCTCACGGTTGCGCATTTTCTCCGTGTGACTGTCCAGCGTCTCCAGCTCGTAAAACCAGCCCCTGGTGCCGCACAGGGCCACATCGCCGTAGAATGCGCAGTTGTTGTGTAGAATTTGCAGGGAGTCCAGGCCGTGCTGGTCAAAAAAGCGCTGCATTTTCGCCGCCGTGTTCCACCAGTAGTCGTGGTTTCCCTTCATGAGGATCTTTTTCCCCGGCAGCTCGTGGATGAATGTCAGGTCCCGCAAGGACTCCTCCAGGCTCATGCCCCAGGAGAGGTCGCCGCACAGGACTGTCACATCCTCGTCACCCAGCTCCGAAAAGCTCTCCCGGATCCGCTCCACATAGTTGCTCCAGCCCTCGCCGAAGATATCCATGGGCTTATCTGAGCCCAGCGACAGGTGCAGGTCCCCTATGGTATATAACGCCATACTTACTCCTTAATTTACTGTCGAAAATACTTTATTATAACATATTCAGCAGGTTGTTCCAGAAAATATCCTCCAGCAGAGCCTGGTCATAGCCGCGCTCGGCCAGGGCCGCGTACAGCTTCGGCACATCCTGCACCCCCTGCATCGCGGCGGCCAGGGCTTCGCAGCCGTCCAGGTCGCCGCCTATACACAGGGTCTTTTCACCGCCCAGGTTTAAGAAATGCTCCACATGGGCCACAAGCTCGTCCATGGTTCCCTGGGGGCCCACGAAGTCCCGGTAGAGGTTCAGGCCCACCACGCCGCCGCTGTCACGGAGGGCCTGGAATTGATCATCGGTCAGGTTGCGCCGGTGGGGACAGAGGGCCCGGGCGTTGGAATGGGACGCCACCACCGGCCCGTGGGCCGTTTTGATCACATCCCAAAAGCCCGCGTCAGAGATGTGGGACATATCCGGGTAAATATCCAGCGCTTCCATGCGGCGCAGAAAATTCTTCCCCTTTTCGGAAAGCCCCCTCTCTGGCTCCTCGCAGTTGGTGCCGCAGAGGCTGTTGGCCCGGTTCCACACGGGGTTCATCAGCCGCACGCCCCAGGCGTAGGCCGTTTCCAGGTTTCGCTCCTCACAGTCCAGCAGGTCGGCCCCCTCGATGGTCAAAAGGGCCGCTATCTTCCCCCGGCGCACCGCTTCGTCCACCTCCGCACCTGTGCGGCAATGGGTGATGCAGTCCCGGTTTTCGTCCATTTCGCGCAGGAAACGGTCGTGCAGCCTGCGACACTGGGCCAGCATCCCGTCCGCCGGGGCGTTTTTCGCGTCCCAATATAGGGCGAAAAACTGGCCGTAACGGGCAAATTCCCGGCCCCGCAGCAGGTCGATGTGTCCGCCGTTTTCCCGCAGACAGCCGCAGGCGGCGTAGTAAGCCTCCTGGGCCTCTCGGTCCGCTTCCATTTCCAGGGCCGCGCCGCAGCCGGTCTCCTCGCAGCGGTAAATGGTGTCACAGTGGGCGTCAAAATACGGTATTTTCAATTTGCTTCCACCTCAAATGCGTTTTTCATATAGACTATGCGCGCCAGGCCGCCGTCAGCACCCCGGTAGACCTCCGCCACATCGAAGCGCACCGGGCAGTCCAGGTCCTTTTCGCTGAGATAGAACAGTGCCGTTTTCCGTATGCGCTCCCGTTTGGCGGCGGTGACATAGTCCCGGGGCAGGCCTACGGACAGGTTAGTGCGGGTCTTGACCTCCACGAAGCAGAGAGTGCCGCCGTCCATGGCGATGAGGTCGATCTCCCCGAAGCGGCAATGGTAGCTGTGCGCCACCAGGCGAAATTTCTTCTTTCGCAGGTAATTCGCCACCTGCGCCTCGCCCCAGGTCCCTACGCTGCGGCTCATGTGCACTTCTCCTCCCATTTTTTCAGAAAACTGCGCCGATGCTCCGGGCAGGGGCCGTAGGCGTCCAGCATTTGGTAGTGCAGCTTGGTGCCGTAGCCCTTGTGCCGGGCGAACCGGTACTCCGGGTAGCGCCGGTCCAGCTCTCCGGCCATGAAACGGTCACGGCTCACCTTGGCTAAAATGGACGCGGCGGCGATGCTGGCGCTCTTGCCGTCGCCGCCCACAACCAGCCTATGGTGCGTTGTGACGGAAGCACTGCGGCCCTTGTCGCGGTTGCCGTCAATGAGGGCCACCTCGGGCTGAATGGACAATGCGTCGATGGCCTGCTGCATGGCTTTCATCCGGGCGCTTAAAATGTCTGTGGCGTCAATTTCCGTCGCCTCCACCCGCGCCACCGCCCAGCAGACAGCCTTTTGCGTGATGACATCATACAGGACCTCCCGCTTTTTCTCCGTGAGCTTTTTGCTGTCGTTGAGGCCCTCGATCAGACAGTAGGGCGGCAGGATCACCGCCGCCGCGTACACGGGTCCCGCCAGGGGTCCGGCCCCGGCCTCGTCGCAGCCGCAGATGATCTCTGCTCCCTGCTCCATCAGCTTCCTCTCTATCTGCCACAGGTCCGTTTTTTCGGTCATTTATTTCACATCCTCCACCGTTTCCAGTGTAAAGCATCCTAACTTGCCACCCCTAAATTCATCCAGCAAAACCCGGCTCATGCGCTCGGTGTCTACCTCCGCGCCCCGCATGAGAAAGCCCCGCTTACGCCCGGCCCGCGTCAGCAGGTCGTAGCCCATTTCACCCTCCTCAGGCTCCACCTTGTACCGCTCCTGAATGACCTCAGCGTAGTGCTTGCCCAGGTACTCCATCAGGTAGCTACCCAGCTCCTCAATGTCCATCACATCGTCCTTGATGGCGCCTGTGAAGGCCAGGTGCATGCCCACATTCACATCCTCGAATTTTGGCCAAAGCATACCGGGGGTGTCCAGCAGCTCCAGGGTACTGTCCACCGGCACCCACTGCTTGCTGCGGGTGACGCCGGGGCGGTCCTCGGCCTTGGCGGTCTTGCGCTTGGCTACCTTATTAATAAAGGTAGATTTGCCCACATTGGGGATGCCCAGCACCATCACCCGTACCACGCGGCCCACCTGGCCCTTGTCGGCGTAGGCCCGGAGCTTGTCTTTCAGCAGCTCCCGCACGGCGGCGGCAAACTGGGCCGTGCCAACGCCATTTTTGGCGTTGGACTCCAGCACAGCGTAGCCTTTTCCCCGGAAATAGGCAGCCCAGCGGGCCGTCTCCTTGGGGTCGGCCTGGTCTACGCGGTTCAGCACCACCAAACGGGGCTTCCCCACCGTCATTTCATCCACATCGGGATTGCGGCTGGAAATGGGGATCCGTGCGTCCAAGATCTCGCACACGGCATCCATGTGACCCATTTCCGCCACGATCATTCGCTTGGTTTTCGTCATGTGCCCCGGATACCAGGACAGTCCCTCTATCTGCATGGCTACCTCCCTCTCACAGCTTGGTCAAATGGGCCCCGGCGGCCTTGAGCATCAATTTCTTGGTGCCCACCTTGTCGAAAGCCACCTCGATCAGCGCGTCGCCGCCCATGGGTCGCACACTGAGCACCATGCCCTGACCGAAAGCACTGTGGCGCACCTGGTCCCCGGCTTTTAGCTGCATCAGCGGCGCAGAATTTGCCGACGGCGCCCGCCGATTGGTGGTCAAACGTTGTAAAGGCTCTCGCCTTGTCTGCTGTTTGATTTCCTGTGTTTTATAGGTCCCGCGGTTTGTGCTTCCCCAGCCGCCGGACCAGTCGTCGTTCCAGTTATCGTCCCACTGGAGCGCCTTGCGTGGCTCCGGCTTTCCGATCCACTGCATATTCTCCGCCGGAATTTCCTCCAGGAATCGGGACGGCATTTTCGGCTCCGTTTGGCCGAAAAGCATCCGCTGGCGCACATTGGTCATGGTCAGGGTCTTGCGGGCACGGGTCATAGCCACATAGCACAGCCGCCGCTCCTCCTCCATTTCCTCCTGCTCGCCCATGGCCCGGTTCCCGGGGAACACACCCTCGTCCATGCCGGTGACATACACATGGTCAAATTCCAGGCCCTTGGCGCTGTGCATGGTCATCATAGTCACGCAGTTGTCGCTGTCGGACTGGCCGTCCAGGTCGGTATACAGGGCCACATCGTTGAGAAAGCCTGCCAGGGACGGGTCGTCCGGGTCGTTTTCCAGAAAGGCGCTGATGCTGGAGGCCAACTCCTGCACATTTTCCAGCCGCCCCCGGCTCTCCATGTCGTTCTTTTCCTGAAGCATCTGCACATACCCGGTCTTTTCGCAGACCTGGCCGTAAAACGCCACCAGCTCCAGCTCATCGCACAGCTTTCGAAGCTCTAAAATCATCTGCCCGAAGTCCTCCATCCGCCCGGCGGCGGACTTCAATTCCAGGTAATTCCGGGCGGCGCACACAATTTCAAACAGGGGCTTCCCCTCCGCCGCCGCAATGGCCTGGGCCTTTTCCACCGACGCCCCGCCAATCTTCCGGGACGGCACATTGATGATCCGCCGCAGGCGCAGGTCATCCGCTGGGTTGCAAATAACGCACAAATAGGCCAGCATGTCCTTCACTTCCGCCCGGTCGAAGAACTTCACGCCGCCCACGATCTTATAGGGCACGCCGTTGCGCTTGAAGGCATATTCCAGGGCGTTGGACTGGGCGTTCATGCGGTACAAAATGGCGTTGTCCTTCCAGTTGGCGCCCCGGTTGTAGCGGGTCATGATGTCCCCCACCACGAAGTTGGCCTCGTCACTCTCATTGTAGCAGGTCTTGATGGTCACAGGGTCCCCGGTGCCGTTTTGGGTCCACAGGGTCTTGCCCTTGCGGCCCTCGTTGTTGCGGATCACCGCGTTGGCCGCGTCCAAAATATTCTGCGTGGAGCGGTAATTCTGCTCCAGGCGGATGGTCCGGGCGTTCTTATAGCGCTGCTCGAAGCTGAGGATGTTGGTGATGTCCGCGCCCCGGAAGCGGTAAATGCTCTGGTCATCGTCGCCCACCACGCAGATATTGCCGTGCCCGCCCGTCAGCAGGCCCGCCAGGAGGAATTGCAGGTGGTTGGTGTCCTGATACTCGTCGATGAGTATGTAGCGGAATTTTTTTTGATAGTATGCGCGCACCTCCGCGTCGCTTTGCAGCAGACGCACGGTGTGCAAAATGATGTCGTCAAAGTCCAGGGCGTTGGCTTCCCGCAGTTTTTGGTTGTAAAGCCGATATACTTTTCCCACCCTGATTTTTCGCCAATCTCCCCGCTGCTCCCATAGCTGGCAGAACTCCTCCGGGGAGAGCATATCGCCCTTGGCACCGGAGATGATTGTCAGCAGCTCCCGGGCCGGAAATTGCTTTTCCTCCAAGCCAATATCCTTGAGAATGTCCTTGATGACCCGCTTGGAGTCGTCGGTGTCGTAGATGGTAAAGTTGCGGTCGAAGCCCAGTTTGTCAATGTCCCGGCGCAGGATACGAACGCAGGCGGCGTGGAAAGTGGCCGCCCACACATCCAGCGCCTCCTCCCCCAGCATCCGCTCCAGGCGCTCCTTCAGCTCCCCGGCGGCCTTGTTGGTGAATGTGATGGCCAGCACCTCCCAGGGCCGGGTAGGCTGCACGGCGCACAGATACTGCATCAGTGGCCGCATCTCCTCCTGGGGATCCCGGACATACTGCTCTAGAAACGCCACCTCGTCCTCGGAAATGGGGATGGGAATTTCCTCCGTGTCGCTGCCTCGACCATAGCGCAGGAGGTTCGCCACCCGGTTAATGAGCACCGTGGTCTTGCCGGAGCCCGCCCCGGCCAGCAGCAGCAGCGGCCCCTCGGTGGTCAGCACGCCCTCCCGCTGCATGGGGTTGAGCCGCTTGTAGTCCAGCGCAATGGCCTCACGCCGGGCGGTTATAAATCGTTTTTCTAATTCGTTCATGTCAGCCTCGCTCTCTGTTTTTCATACCTATTTTATAACAAATAAGCCCATCGGTCAACCGCTGAAATAAAAAATTAGAAAATTTGTTCGATTTTCTCTTGACAAGAACGCTTGTTCGATTTATAATGCGAATAGAACAAAAGTTTTACTTGGAGGAACCCACTATGACTACTTTCGGATGGATCATTACCCTCATCGGCGCCGCCGCCCTCTCCGGCCAGTTCATGCGCCTGGTGGAGCGGATCGATCAGCCTCGCCGCAGACGCAAGACCGCCTGACATGGACCTGCTGGATAAGCTGTCCATCCTCACCGACGCAGCCAAATCATAACCACCAGTAAACTGGTGGTTTGACCTGCCCCTAAAAGGGGCTATTAC